>CAMDDG010000025.1 GCA_945890895.1 Chitinophaga pinensis
TACCCCCATTTATTGGATGGCTGCAATTGTTCCATTTCCATTCCATTAGCAGGGTAAATAGCAAAATCTAAACTAGATTTAGTTGGATCCAAATTTACTCCAGAACCTATATTACTATTGTAAACAGCAATATTTTTTTTGCAATCGCGAGTTGTAATTTTAGAATGACCAATATTATTTGGCCAGAATTTAGAAACATTATTTGGGTATTGTTGTTGACTTAACTGAATTACTTGACCCTTGTTAAGCAAAACGCTAAATTTTTTACCTAGTTCAGTTTCGAACTGCAAGTCAAAATCAACCCAAGTACTGTCATCATAAGCAATTACAGAATTTGTCCAAATTGAAACAGACCTTGTACTCACGTTATAATATCCAAAAATAGTTCTAGCAAAATACAGATTATACTTACTACCGCAGTTATTTTTTTCCAAAACAGAATAAGAACCAGACAATCCAACGTCGTATGGGTCGGGTGTCGTAAATACTCTATTCAAAAGTGGTTGACACACAATCTTTACTGGCTTAGAACTCACTAAAAATATACCTCTATTTCTAACCTTTCCATTCTCGTATAAAGGAAGTGATATTAATTTTCGTTTTACCTTAAATGATCGAGTTTGATTTGCCAGTAGTTGAATCGAGGTATCAATATCATTATAATTGGTAATCCTAACTTTTTGATCCTCATCGCTTAACAAATACAAATAATGATCTTTATACTGAATATTCGATGTATCTTCCGAATGATAAGCTGTACCACCGTAAATAGCATATGTAAATTGCGACCTTACATGCTTGACACATAAAATCAACAGAAACAATAATATACTTCTTAATAAATTATTCAATTGCATATGCAGGGATACACAGTATTATCACAAGGTAATAATTTTATTGGGTAATTACTATTGGTTGGATAAAAATCACTCCATTGTTGCACCATTGAATTATTTAAAAATAGCGGTATCGAACTGGGTGCAATTACAGATGAAAACGTTGAGGTAACTGAAGTATATCCCGTTGCCAATGGATTGTTATTGCTGAATGTCCACAAAAAATAACTGTAAACAGTGGGTAAGGGTTGCGCATTATTCAGTGTAATAATCTAGTTACTATCAACATTTTAAAAACAAGGTTGGGTTGATTTTAAGGATTAAAGACAACGATATATATTTTCAGGTTGTCAAATCCATGTAAGTCATTGTTATTATAGTTTTTTTGAATTATTTTGTTATGTAGGGGAAGTTTTATGTTCGAACTCAAGACAAAACAAGTAAACAATTCAATATTTTTAATTAAATTCCAAAATCAAGCATCATCAAAATGGATATATATTCTTATGAATTTCAAATGGAATTCCCCAGAAATTGAAGTATTTACATATCTAATTAGTATTAAAGACATTAACAATAAAAAACACGTTCATCATGGTACCTGTCATGTATTAAAATAAAAACACAATGAAAAAAATACTACCCCTGCTCATCCTCATGTTTGGATTTATTGAGATAGAAGCAACTCATATAGCTGGTGCCGAAATTACCTATTTGTATATAGGTAATCAAAAATATGTTTTATATATTGATATTTATAGAGATTGTCGTGGAACCACCTTTTCTAGTTCAAATTTTACTTATTATCATAGATTTCAAAATAATTCGGGAAATTCTCAACAGTATGTACCAACCAATAAACCCAAATTGAACCAAATTTCAGAAGTATCAAATATTTGCAAAGGCGGTGTTTCCTTCTGCTCTAAAGTCAATACCTCAGGTCAAGGATTTGGGTTAGAAAAACATCGTTATACCGATACCATAGATTTAACTAATTCAACAATCATAGGTCATATAAGTGCAGGAAGATGCATTTTCACTCCCTACATTTTAGTTAATCAAGGTAGACCCAATCAAAGTACCAGCGAATCCATATACAATGCAGAAATCAGTCTCTGCCAATTGTCATCACCGAGTATGGCATACAACAATTCGGGAGAATATATATCCAACCCAATAAACAAACTTCAATGTAACATTGGGAATTATATGAGTTACGGGGTCAATGACCCTGATCAAGATTCCATTTCTTATATTTGGTCAAAAGCTAAATCAACAGGATATGGAAATTTCATCACTTACTCTTCACCCCTATCCTATGATTACCCAATAGTTGGATATTGCCAACCAAACACCACAATTAAATGTAACCCCACACCAGAAGAGTTGTTTCCTAAAGGAATTTACCTAAATGCATGGACCGGTGAAGTCATCGTAACACCTACAAACTGCTCGGGTTTATATCCCATGGTGGTTGAAGCACGACAATACCGAAAAGATTCACTCAATGTTTACCGGTACATGGGTTGTACACGACGAGATTTAGATGTTTGGACTACTGATCTTACCTTGTCTGGAAATTATACAGCCGCGTACAATTTACCACCGATAGTTAGCGGGAACAAGAACTATAAAACCTGTGCTAACCGCAACATTTTTTTCAAATTTACAATTAAAGATAGCACTTGGAATGGCTACCAGACAACACCTGACACACTGGAAATTAAGTGGATGAATATACCGAAAAATGCAACCTTAATTGAATCTAAAATCGCACTGAATTACTACGAATACACATTTAGTTGGACTCCAACTACAATGGATGCTCGCAATCATATTTACCCTATTCAAGTCCAAGTCAAAGACAATCATTGCGCTTCGCCTTTAATTACCAACCGAACCTTTTCTATTTATGTTGAAGGTGGATGCTGTGACACATTTAACCTCAAAAACATCAAACAAATCGGATCCGGTTCTTATAAAATTGGTGATACTGTAGAAATCTCTACAGATACCATCAAAGGATATCCAAAAGTTTATTTTCAATGGCAAGCGAAAAGTCCGCAATTAGATTTCGCCAACATCCAGAATTCAAAACCTTACTCTAAAACAAATTCCACAAAGCTCCGCATCGATTCCGTTCAATTTCATCATCAGAATATGGATTTCAGACTCTTAGCGTCTACCGATATTTGCACTGACACATCCAATATTACCAATCTAAAAATCGAAGACACTTGCATATTTACACACATTGACACTATAAATTTATATGATACCCTTATTCACCACACTTTCGATACTACCTTCATTACAATATGGGACACATTAAAAGTGGTACATTATGATACCATTTTTACTAAACTTTTTGATACTTCATATGTAAATATTACACAATTTGACACCCTGAGAATCACCCTTTATGATACAACCTACCTGCGTGTAGACGATACCTTAAATTTTAGTATTTCACTTACGGGAAGTATCCCTTTAGTTATTTCCAATATCGAAGTTTTCCCGAACCCTACTTCAGATAAATTAATAATTAAAATTGAAAAATTTATGGATTTCTTGAATTACCGAATTGAAATCCTCGATGATCTTGGTAAATTAATGGAAAACACAACAATAAATAACCCAGTCATTGAATTTAATGTATTAAACTGGGGAGCAAAAAGTGGAATATACTATTTACGAATCAAAAACGACCAGAATAAGGTTGTTGCTGTTAAAAAAATTGCTATTCAAATTAAATAAAACAATCAAATTTAAAATGTTTTAGACTAAATGCCAGTAGTTTTCAAGAAGAATAGCAATCGTTATTAGTTGGTAAATAAAATGTTTCAATTGGAATTCAATTAGATTTTTCCTAGTATAAAAAACAAAAAAACCGGCCTAAGCCGGTTTTTTTGTTATCAAACTAACAGCTGCAATGCAGCTAACACTTTTACTTGGTTGTTGCTAATCGCTGCTTAGCGATATCTACATACTTCTTGTCTGTGAAGTTCTCAATAACCTTATTCCAGGCATCCTTTGCACTGACCAAATCATTGGTTTTGGCAAAAGCATCCCCCAACAAAATCAAACCACTGCACACCCATTCGTCATAGGCATTGAACTGATCCAATAACTCAAAACAAACATCCTGACAAGCAATCATGCTGTCTTGTTCAAACAATACCTGTGCTTGCAAATATTTGGCTTCAGCGGCAAAGCGACTGTCGCCAGAACTATAAATATCTTTCAATTTCGGCAACGCTTCTTCGTATTTTTTCTCTTCCACCAATCCACGCGCCAAAATAATTTGAGAATTCAATTTCAAATCACTGTCAACCGACTGGTCTTCCAACACTTTTCCAGCTACGGTTTTCAAGCCTTGTTTATTTCCCGATTTATTGTAGCAATACATCATGGTTTTCCATGCTTTACGTTGAATATCCTTGGATCGAGTTATGCTCTCCAAAATTTCAACGTATTGAATAATTTCATCGCAACTTGCGCTATTGCCATAAATCTTCAACACCGCCAATGTAGCATCTTCTTTTAAATCACAGGAATTAGCAACTGCTACTTTTTTATACGCTTCAATTGCCTTTTGAGGTTGTTTTAATTCCTCGTAACTCATCCCCAAATAATACAACGATGAAATCACGAAATTACCATTCGGTTTTTCTGATAAATACGTTTCAAACGAAGGAGCTGCCTTTTTGTAGTCCTGACGATCATAAGCATTCATTGCTGTTTCGTACAAGACACTGTCCTCAGCTGAAGAAGAAATTCCCCCGCGAGAAGAAGCCCATTTAACATAGTCCTTGGCTCTACCCTCTTCCGTGTAAATGAATTTTACCATATCCGAAGCGGATTGAGCGTCTTGGGTACCTTTGAATTCATCATATAAACGAGTGTACACCGAAACCGCTTCATCCACTTTTTTGTCGTTGTAATAAATTCGACCCAAAGTACTGTATGCTTTGCGCGTTAATTGAGTGCCGGGATACAAGGTTAAAATTTGCTTATAATACGATTCCGCTTCTTTGGTTCGATTCATCGTCATGTATTCCGAAGCGATATCGTTGTATCCGTCCATTGCGTAGCGACTTCTTGGATATTGATCGATCAATCGCTTCAACGTGCTAACTTTTTCCTCGGAACGATGCAACAAGCCGTAAATAACCGAACTTTGGTACAATGCATAATCCGCATCCGTACCGTTTTTACCAGACACATAGGCATAGGCTCTTACGGATCGCTCTAAATCACGGGTCATTAAATAACAATCGCCCAATCGCAAATAAGCATCATGAACCACTCGCTCTTCATAGCGATTGTTGGTTAACTTTTTGGTAAACTCATCGAAATAAGTGGCTGCTTCGCCGTAATTTTTCTTTCCAAAATGCACATACCCTTGTCCGTAATATGCATACGGAAACTCTTTCACGCGATCGGATTGCGACATGTCAATGAACGATTTATACTCGGTCAAAGCTTTGTCGTTATCGCCTTTTTGCATCAATGCTTCGGCCGTCCAGTAACTGGCTTCGGCTGCGTATTTTTTATTGGCTTGCTTCTTTTTACATTTAGCAAAGAGTTCAATGGCATCATCGAATTTTCTACTTTTATACAATTCCATACCACGAGCTAAGGTTACTTTTTGATAGATCTCCTCTGTAGCTTCATCCAAATCATCGATGCCTTCCAAAATATCCACAGCTTCGCGGTAATTGTCGGTATTCAACAGCAAACGTGCTTTGAGTTTGCTTGCTTCTTTGGCTTCGGGGGATTTGGGGAACATTCGAACGTATTTATCCAAGAGTTTCGTTGCATTGGACTCGCCCAATTGAACCGCAATTTTGGCTTGGGTATACAATGAAATACGTGCAATTTCTTCGTTAAATCCAGTTCTCCACACTTCAGAATAAGCAAACGATGCTTCTCGGTAATTCTTCATTTCCAACAACACGTTACCCAGTTCATAACAAGCAATTTGAGCTAAACTGTCGTTATTTTTGGCAACCGCTCTCAACCAGGGTAAACACTCATTGCTTTGATCTGATTTAGCAAAGGCATAACCAATTTCAAATTGTTCTTGAGCGGATAATTTTTCTATTTTGGGATTAACTACCATGAAACTTTCTGTTGCTTTGCGGTAGGATTTCATCCGATAATAGCATTTTCCCTTTAACCAGTCAATGTCGTTTTTACTAACACGGGGCGTATTAATTTTATCCAACTCACCAATGGCTTCTTCGTATTTCGACATTTGATACAAGACCTGCGCCATGTAAAAATGTACTTTTTCGAATCGTTTATCTTTAATGGAACGGAATGCATTGAATGCGGCTTCGTAATCTTTCTCCATCAAACACGCATAACCGTAGTAGTATTGGGAAATTCCCGCATATTGAGGATTCCCTTTATTTACTTTCTCCAAATGCTCTTTGGCTTCTTTAAATTTCTCTCTAAACACATAACAAAATCCCACTCGGAAATTGAACATGTCTTTATCTTTAGGACTCAAGGCCTTTTCGTCAACTTCGCGATAATACCCCAGCGCAGCGGGGTATTTTCCCCCGTTATAAAAATAATCGCCTAAGGCCAAATTGGCTTGATTTGCGCGACTCGAATTGGGATTGTTGTTCAAATAACTGTTCAAAAATGGCTCCGCATTTTCATGCTGCGCATACAATTTTGCCATTGCATGATAAAACACCAAGTCGCCATTTTCCTTTGCCCCTTCAATAGCCAATGCCTGCTCGAACTGAGCAATGGCTGCATTAAAACGACCTTCCTCGTACAATTCTAAACCGCGATCAAAATAAATTCGGGGATAGGTGTTCAATGTATGTTGCTGTCCATACACCCACGATTGAACCAAAAGCAATAAAACAATTGCAGAATACCTCATAAAACAAAAGTACATCGGGATTTACAAGTAAATTCCGACACTTATTGACAAAACCAACCAGTGAGTTAATTATTGAACATATTTGCCAATTTCAAGGCATTGGAATCATTATTGAAAGATTCCTGCAATAGTTTCATCCGCTCTTGATTGTTTTGGGAGGAATAATCCAAGGTAAATGCGTGTTGAATATGCAAAACGATTTCTTTTTCTGTTCCACCAACAAAACACAATGACTCCAGACCCGTTTGATCCACCATTTCTCGATTGGCCACAATAAACCGACCGCGATACAGTGAATTCAACAGCTTCAATTTGATGCCGGTAGACTGAAATGTCACCATGCAATTCACATGGGCATTTTGAATTAAATCCAAAATTTCTTGAGTGGGCACATCACGCACCAAAGTTACATGTGGATATTTGGATACGGATCGTTGTAAATGTTTTGAGGGACGACTTCCTGCCACCACACAAGGCACATTTAATTTAGAAAATACCCGTTCTACCAGGTAAATCGCCGCGCGATTATTTTCGGGTACCGATAAATTCCCATGATACAAAACATACTCACCTTTCCCCACTTTGGCGGTAACTTCCTTATTTGAGTGGAACGCCGGAATGTAGGTTGTTTTGCCATAAATCCCGGAAAAATAATCGGTTTCCATGGGCGAAATTGCCGCAATTCCATGCACTTGATGAAGTACTTTTTCGTAGCGTTTTAGTCGCCAAGCTTCCCATAGAAAGAATAATTTTTTCAACCAGAAATGTTCGGCGATGGCCAGTGCGTTGTAGTAATTGTGTTCCACATTGTGAGCTCGAACCACCATAGTTCTGCCTTTTAAATCGGGGTGATTCACAAAAAATGTGGTGTGCAACCCTTCAAATAATATGGGCGAATGGTCTTGTTTGAGTCGATCCAACAAATGAAAATCGCTTCGAGTGCGCACGATATACGGCAACAATCCCCAGAATGGATTTCCACCTTTTCGGGGATAGTAATGCAGTTGATCTACCGAATCTTCGAGTTCTTTCGATAAACTTTTACCGTCGTACAAATACACGTGAAGCGTGACTTTAATTCCCAAATTGCGCAATGAAACCAATTTAAAATACATATCCGTTGAACCGCCGTAATTCGGAGGATAAGGCATATCGAATGCTATGATATGTATGTGGTTAATCATGGTTGTATTTAATCTAAATTGTTAATTTGTACTAGGTGATTCTATATATTTTTTTCGTGCACTTGATTCTCAAAATCTTGATTTTCTTGATTCCTAAAATCCGTTTCAATTGATTTATAAAAATGAATTGTACAAATCAATCAATTTCTGAGATTCGTTTTTCCAGCTCCAAATTTCGCGAGCTTTGATGCAATTTTCAACGCATTCCTGATATATTTCGTCGTTTTTCATCAACATTCTCAGTTTTTCCGCAATAACAGTATCGTTTAGCTCTGCCACCAATCCTACCTTAAATTCTTGAGTTAATGCCACATACTCTGGAAAATCATTAATCAGGGAAGGCAATTTGGCTTCTACATAATCAAAAAACTTGTTGTTCAAGGACAGGTAGTAGCTTAGCCCCTCGTTTTCACTTACATTGTATCCCATACGCGCTTTTCGGGTTATTTGGGGAAGCAGTTCCGGACGCACAAATCCCATGAAATGCACTCGATCTTGGAGTCGATTGTCGCGCACAAATTGTTTCAATTCCGCTTCAACATCCCCCGAACCTACGAGCAACAAGGGAAATTCTTCCTGGATTAATATGCGGAGCAATCGCTCTAAGCCTCTACCTTGATTTAACGCACCTTGGTAGAGAATGAAGGTTCCGTCGTTGAAGGGAATTTGTGGGATGTTCGATTCTGCTGCATTTGCAGTTTTCGATTTGGCTGTATTCGAGGTTTTCGAATCTGAAGCAACTGAGTTTAATTCAATAATTCCAAAATTCGATTCCGCTGACAACGACATGGGCATATTCCGAATTACTTCTACTTTTCTGTGATACTTTTGTTGGAAGTAATCCGCTAGTGCCGATCCAACGGTGTAAATTAAATCGGCTTTTTTGAAAATCCTTCGTTCCACCCAGAACCAAATACGCTGCACCATTTTTCGGTTGCGCACTTCCGGAACCATGGGAAACAGTTCATGTGCATCGTATACCAAATAAATGGATCGGAAGTTTTTCATGAAAATTCCCGGTAATGCCGTGTCTAAATCAATCACGCACAAAAGGTCCATTTTCAAAAACAACAAATAAAACCATAAACGCAAGTTGTACTCAAGGTAAAAGAATTTCCCCCGTTGAAAGATACAATTCAATCGGGTTTGTTTGAATGTGCGTTCTAAAAGTTCGGAAGAATTGGATTTTTTTCTTCCAATAAGTTCTACCTCCCAGCCAGCCGCTTGCAATGTGGAACAAATTCGAATCATCCGTTGATCGGTGTTCAAATCGTTGGTAACACAAAAAACAGCCTTCATGAAGGCGGCAAAGTTAAACGATTATCTGGGTTTTTCACGATTTCACCCGAATCCAACAAGTCATTCAAAACATGTGAAAATTCTTTTCTGTATGTATATGGAAAATAATCCATCAAACGTTTTAGAGAAATACCGGGTTGAACCCGTTTCAATAAATCTTTCCGAATCCAATCTGCATCAATTGGGAGGCGCTTGGATTCGCACAAATCGCAATTCAAACAGTTTCCTTGAGGTCTGCTGGTAAAATACTCAACCCAAAAATCCGACCTACAATGCTGAATTTGTGTGTATTCTTGCAATTTACTTAAACTATCTGTCCGCATTTTTTTAAGCTGTAACACCCGTTTCATGTTAAATGATGGATACATACTTCGGGGTTCCAACAACAGCAACATGGGCGCATCCGTTTGTTCCACATAATCAATCAATCCTACTTTGTGCAATTTGTTGAGTTGTAAACGCAATTCGTCTTCCGTTTTCCGAATTTTCTTGGACAAATTCAATTCAATAATTGAAGTGTAGTGTTCAAAAACCCCACTAAAAGAGCGCAACAACACGTCCAAAATGCCTTCATATTGCGGATAGCGTATTTTGAAATCATACACTTCGGTGTATTCTGCTAAAAATTTAAATCTCGACGGGGTTTTCATCCCTTCGCTCAGCTCCCATTGACCTAGCTTCTCGATGGTTTTGATGGCTGCATAGAACTCCGAGTGAGGAATTTTATACTGATCGGCAATCCGAGTCCAAGGAGCGGGAAAAACTTGATCTTGTCCCTGCCCCGGCAATACGCCTATTCCGTTCATCAGTGCGTGATACGTTCTTTTTAATTGATCTTCCGGGGGATGTTGAGACTGAATCAACTCCAATGCGCGCTTCCAATCGCTGTTGTGATGAAAAAGAATGCAATAGCTTAAATTTCCGTCACGACCAGCCCGACCCGCTTCTTGATAATAATCTTCCGGGGTAGAACTGGGTGTAAAATGATATACATATCTAACGTCGGGTTTATCAACTCCCATACCAAAAGCATTGGTGCAAACCATTACGCGTACTCTATTTTGAATCCATTCTTGTTGTTTAATGGCCCGCTCTTGCGAGGGCAATCCACCGTGATAAAAATGAACTGAAATCCCTTCCCCAGAAATCAAAGAAGCCAAATCTTGCACCTCTTTCCGGGTGTTGGCAAACACAATGCTCGAACCTTGTGTGATTTTTAATGCGTGTATGAGCAATCCGCGCTTGTTTTCTGTTTCAAGTACTTTAAAATTCAAATTCGGTCTACCAAATGCCCCTTGGTACACTTGAGCATTCCGCATGTTCAAGCCCTCAACTATTTCTTTCTGAATCCATGAAGGTGCGCTTGCTGTAAACGCTGCGACCGGGGTTTTCGGGGGAAGTAATTGGCGGATGGTGTGTATTTTCTGAAATGATGGACGAAAATCTTTTCCCCACATAGATATGCAATGAGCTTCGTCAATGACCAGCAACGAGATGCGTAAATTGGGAATGTATCCCGCAAAATTTTCGGAAATGGCTCTTTCCGGTGAAATATACAGAAACGAATAATGTCCCTGCAATGCATTTTCTAAGATGTTTTTAACTTCACCGCGACTTTGTCCTGAATTCATAAAAGCCGCACTGATACCTCGTTTTTTTAAACCATCTACTTGATCTTTCATTAAGGCAATCAAGGGTGAAATCACCAGCGTTAGTCCGGGCAACAGCATCCCCGGCACTTGAAAGCAAATGCTTTTTCCCCCACCGGTGGGCAATAATGCTAGGGTATCGTTTCCAGCAAGGATGGAATCAATAATGTTTCTTTGTCCCGGACGAAACTCGCCATATCCCCAATATTCTTTTAATATATCTTCCGGACTTTTTTGAGGAATCATATCAAATCATGCGTTGCAGATCTTCGATTTGTTTGGTAAGAATGGAGAAATACTGATTTCTACGACGTTCGGAAATGGAAGAAATTAGTTCGCTGTTGTATATAATGTTCTTCAACCATTCTTGAGTTTGCTCGTTGAATAAATTGTTTTTGGTTTGGATGAAATTGAATGAATTGTAAGATAAGTAGGTTGCGTTCTGTCCCTCCGAGCTCAGAAATACACAATTATTTCCAATCATAACATTACACACATATAAGGTATAATCGATATCGGTAAATGAATTGGTTAGTGGATTGAATTTCTTTCCTTCTTTGGCTTGATTTTTCAACATTTCCACTTGGGTAAACAAGTCATCGACCACCATTTTGATGGTGTCTTTTGAATTGAAATAACCGGTAGTTACGTAGTATTCAATTTGTTTAATGGTCGATTTCAATGTGTCTTCATGCCAGATTTCTGTTGAAGGGATGCTTAAAAATTCCTTTCTCACCGAGGGAACTTCTTCCAACCAACCGGAAGGCACTTGAACATCTTCTACATTCAGATCTTTTAATTTGGGATTGGCCAAAATCGATTTATTCCAGTAAACCATTTTAAATCGTGCCAATGAGGGTAAAAAGAAATGGTAAAATACCGGTAAATCTTCCGCTGCATACGTAATTTGATGTGATTTCCATTGGCGAATCCATTGCAAATCGCCGTACAATACTTTCAAATAACTGGTAAATGAGCTGGTATCTTTCGATAGATCGTTGGCCCTAAAGGTAATTAAACTCGATTGATTGGAAGTTAAATCACTCAAAGGGATACTGAATGATTGACATAATGTTACTACCTCTTCCAGAGAGAAATCGGTTTCGCCTCTAAGTCTTCGATATGCACTATCGGAACTTAAATTGAGTATGGCAGCCACTTCTTCCGCCAGATTTATGTGGGAAGGAACTGCGGTTTTAACTAGTTCTACAAAGGCTAATTGATGAGGTCTAATGGTCATATTCGAAGGATTTTCAATAATACGAATAGTTTTTTTGATTTCATTTACGGAAAAATCCTAAAAATAATTTTTGTTTTTGCATTTTTCCATTTTTTCCCCGTTGGTAAGCACTCCATCTTTGCTGTCACCAAACCATTAAAAAATATGAAAACACGATTTTTCACTCAATTCAAAAACGGACTTGCTGTAAGTTTAATGACCCTAGTTGGATTTGTTTCAACACCCACCTCTGCACAGTCCTCCGGATTACTATCCCCCAAACCCAGCATCGCTATTGTTGATTTTGATGTCCGCGGTTACAAAATGAGTCAACAACAAGCCATTCAATTTGTAATAAACGAGCTAATTCGTGTAGAAAAGTTCGAAGTCATGGATAAATACGACATCGAATATTTGGTAAAACGCGATACATTGGATGTGAACGCTTGTTTTTCAAAAATCTGTTTGACCGGTATCGGAAACAAATTGGGAGTGGATAAAATGTTTACCGGAAGTATTGCGCAACTGGGCGATAATTTAAATGTCACAGTGCGTATTCTCGATGTAAAAACCGGAGTATTTGAAGCCACTAAAGTAAAAGAGTTTTTAAATATTTCTGGAAATGAATTTCAAATGATTCGAATTTGCATCAATGAAATATTTGGCATCCCCAATGAAGCAGATTTAGTAAGTAAATTGACAAAGAAAACCGATTTCGACAATACCATCAATAACCCCTACACGTTAAGATTAAAGGCAGATGGACCGAGAATGGGTATGACGTATGCAACAGGTTATTTGGCCGATGTTCTAACAGGACCTAAAAAAGATGGTGGATACGACGGAAATCAATACATGTTCCAATTCGGTTATCAAATTGAAAAACAATATTTAAATGAAGGTAATTTCCAAGCACTTTTCGAAGTTATTCCTATGGTTTCTGGATTGGACCAAGGACAGTTCATTCCATCACTAACGCTATTAAATGGATTGAGAAACAACGTAAATGGCTGGGAATTTGCATTTGGTCCTACGTTTGCGATTTCAAAATACAGCGATGGCTACATATTGAATGAGGGCACGGATAAACAAAAATTTGTAATCAACATTCAAGACCCAAGCTATGGATCTTTAGCTGATGAAGCAACAGCAATGGGTTCTACCATTGAAAAACGCCCCGATTCAAGAGGCACAACCGGTATCAGTTATGGATTTCTTTTTGCGGCTGGTAAAACATTTAAGTCAGGTAAACTGAACTTGCCTGTAAACATTTATGTTGTACCGAGTAAAAATGGAGCTCGATTTGGTATTTCCATGGGCTGGAACGGTAAAGACCGATACGAGGCAAAATAATCTCTCAAATCTTATTCTCTCGAATCTTATATAACTTCGGAATCTAATTCCTCAAGATGAAAATCTTGGGGAATTTTCCATTTTAAAACGAATTATGAAAAAATACTCCGTGAAAATTCAAATAAGATAATACACAGGAAATACTCCGTGTAATTTCAAATGAGATATTACCTGGGAAACACTCGGTGAAATTTATTCTTCTAGATGGCCGTCTTTTAATTTTATTTGTCGGTCGGCCATTTGTGCCAATTCTGGATTGTGAGTAACAATGGCGAATGTTAAATCAAAGTCGTCTCTCATTTTAAAAAACAGCTCATGAATAAATCGAGCATTTTTCGTATCCAAGTTTCCACTGGGTTCGTCGGCCAAAATAAATTTCGGTTTCATTGCCAGAGCTCGAGCAATGGCTACACGTTGCTGTTCACCACCAGAAAGTTCAGAAGGTTTGTGCTCGAAACGATGTCCCAATCCCAAATATTCTAACATTTCTTTAGCACCTTGTTTGGCTTTTGTGATGGATTCTCCGGAAATCAAGCGTGGAATCATGGCATTTTCAACAGATGTTAATTCCGGAATTAATTGATGAAATTGAAAAACAAACCCAATATTTCGGTTTCGAAATTCCGAAAGAGCATTTCCTTTGAGTTGAGTGATATCTTGTCCAAAAATGGAAACCGCACCAGAAGAAGGTTGATCTAAGGTTCCTAGAATATGCAAAAGCGTACTCTTTCCAGCACCGCTTTCGCCGGTTATACACACAATTTCTTTGGGTGAAATCTCAAGGTTGATGGACTTTAAGACCTCAACTTGTTGGTAATTTTTAACTAGATTCGTACAAGAAATCATCACTTTTCTTAAAATAATTGTCGAAATGGCTTCAAAGTTAGTTATTTTCGCACCTGAATTTGAACTAATTCAAATCGATTCATATGAATATTCACGAATATCAAGCCAAAGAGATTTTAAAAAAGTACGGAGTTGCAGTTCAAAACGGATTTGTTGCCGAAACTCCTGAAGAAGCAAAAGCGGCCGCTGAACGCGTACGCGATGAGTTCGGTAGCGACTGGTCGGTTGTGAAAGCACAAATTCACGCCGGTGGCCGTGGTAAAGGAAAGATTGTAGGCACTGAACACCGAGGCGTGCAAGTGGCTAAATCCCCTGAAAAAGCAGCAGAAATTGCACAAAATCTTTTGGGTGGAACCTTGGTTACTATTCAAACCGGAGAAGCAGGTAAAGTAGTTAACAAAGTTTTGGTAGCTCAAGACGTGTTTTACCCAGGCGAATTTGAGCCAAAAGAATACTACATGAGCGTGTTGTTGGATCGTCAGAAAAAACAAAACGTAATTATTTATACCACAGAAGGTGGAATGGATATTGAAGAAGTTGCAGAAAAACACCCGGAGAAAATTTTCAAAGAGTGGATTCACCCTTCTACTGGTCTTCAACCCTTCCAAGCACGAAAAATTGCTTTCAACTTAGGTTTGGAAGGTAAAGCATTCAAAGAAATGGTTACTTTCGTTTCTGCTCTTTACCGTGCTTACGAAGAAACAGATTCTGCAATGTTTGAAATCAACCCAGTATTGAAAACTTCCGATGAAAAAATTATCGCAGTTGATGCAAAAGTGAACCTTGACGATAACGCACTTTACCGTCATAAAGACTTCATGGAGTTACGCGATCTAGCAGAAGAAGATCCTACCGAAGTTGAAGCGGGTAAATTCAATTTGAACTACGTAAAATTGGATGGTAACGTAGGTTGTATGGTTAACGGTGCTGGTTTGGCAATGGCTACTATGGACATTATTAAATTGAGCGGTGGAGAGCCTGCAAACTTCTTAGATGTTGGAGGAACTGCAAACGCTGAAACCGTTGAAGCTGGTTTCCGTATCATCATGAGCGATCCTAACGTTAAAGCCATCTTAATCAATATTTTTGGTGGTATTGTTCGTTGCGACCGCGTTGCTAATGGTGTTGTAGAAGCTTACAAAAAAATTGGCGATGTGAAAATTCCAATTATTGTTCGTTTGCAAGGTACCAATGCTGAAGAAGCAAAACGCATTATCGACGAAAGCGGATTGAAAGTGTACTCTGCAATTGTATTAAAAGATGCTGCTGCTTTAGTAAAACAAGTATTGACCGAAGGCGCTCAAGCTTAAAATTATTTACACGTAATAACCACATTGCTGTAATTTGATATGTCAACTGATGCATTTATCCGCTCAGAGGAAATCAAATTGCAGCAATGTTTTTTTATGCCCTAAATACAATCAATTAACATCCATATCCATCGATCCGTCTTTATTTCTGATCCAATATCCAATTCATCGAATCACTGAATTATGCTAACGCTTTTGGCTATCTCACATCTTCTTTTTCAACCGGCAGCCATTCCCAATGTTTCTGCTGTAAAAAAAGATTCTACCGCCAGTCGAGTTTGGGTTTATGGTGCCGATTTTAAATTGAATTTTTCATTGGCCAGCACTTCTCAAAATTGGACAGCAGGGGCCGGCAATAATATCACCGTTACCGGTTTAGTCAATGCAGCAGCCAACTTGACCAAAGAACGTTTGAGTTGGGATAATACATTGAAAATCAACATTGGACTCGTTTCTAGTCGTCAAAGCGATATATTCGGAGAAGGATTTTGGAGCAATCGTAAAAATATTGATAACGTTTTCTTTGATAGTAAGCTGGGTATGGAGTTTGAAGAATATCCAACCTTATCGATGTATGGTGGATTGAATTTTCAAACGCAACTTCTCCCCGGATATACATATACCAAAGATGCCATTGGCCGAGATGTAGCAACCATGACCACCAGTTTTCTAAGTCAAGGTCAAACCCAATTTGCATTGGGTACAGAAAATAAATTTCATAAGAATTACTTTGTGCGTTTGGGTTATGTTACCCTAAAACAAACGTATGTGATCAATCAAGATTTATATCAAATCCGAAATCAAGAAGTTATTGCCCGTGTAAAAAAAGGGGAATACTTAGACAACGAATTCGGCATGCAGGTTCAAATGGGTGGTTCCAAGAATTTTGGTCCTAAAGATATCTATTCTGCAAAAATGAACTACTTGGGCTTTCTACCCTACCAAACCGACAGAGCACTGCTCGATAGTCGTATCGACATGAGTTTATCAGCTCGGTTAACCAAGCATTTAAATATCAACTATACATTAATTTCGATATTTGACAAGGATTTAGTTAAACCGGGAACCAATGCATGGCAGAACTCCTGGGTTTTTGGAATTGGATATTTCTATCATATTTAATTCAATATCCACGGAATTCCTTCCCGCTGGGTTCCATACCAAATTATTACTTTCCGCAGGATTCAATTTCACAGAATTCCTTTCCACAGAATTACATTCTGCAAACTCAAACACTTCTAATATTACGACAATTGTTCTGACGTAGTGTGGAAGGTAATATCAGGATATTTTTCCATGGCGCTCCGCAAAATAAAAGCAGTTTCAGCCAAAAATACCGGATATCCTGCTTTATCGTAAGCAATATTATTCTGGCGGTACTTCATAAAATCCTTCAAATCCGCTTCTGGGCCAGTCATCCAACATGCTTTGTGGATGGATCTTGCTTCAAAACGGCATTTGGCATTGTACTCATGCTCCAATCGATATTGCAAAACCTCAAATTGAAGTTCACCCACGGTTCCCACAAACTTTCGACTTCCTGGTTCTTGGACGAACAAACTCGCTAATCCTTCGTCGGTTAATTGCTGAATACCTTTCTCCAACTGCTTGGATTTCATTGGATCCAAATTAATCAATTCTTTAAATATCTCCGGCGAAAAACTAGGTATTCCCTTGAATTGAAAGTTCTCACCTTCGGTCAATGTATCGCCAATTTTAAAGTTTCCTGTATCGTACAATCCCACCACATCTCCGGGGTAAGCTGCCTCCATAACTTCTTTGGAATCGGCTAGAAAAGTATAAGGTGCAGCGAATTTTACTTGTTTCTCCAAACGAGTATGCTTATACGCCTTATTTCGTTCAAATTTGCCACTACAAACACGTAAAAATGCAATTCTATCTCTATGTTTTGGATCTAAGTTCGCGTGAATCTTAAATATGAATCCAGAAAATTTGTTCTCCGTAGGTCCAACTTCTCTAACCGTAGTAGGACGAGGCAGCGGATTGGGAGCAATTTCAACGAATGTGTCCAACAATTCTTGAATACCAAAATTATTTAAGGCCGAACCAAAGAAAACCGGAGCTACATCGGCAGTTAAGTAATTATTAACGTCTAAATTCCCATAAACGCCATCGATCAACTCAACATCTTCCCGCAACTTAACCGCGTTGGAATTGCCAATTAAATCTGGCAAACGCTCATCTTCCACCCCGTGAACACGAACCACATCATCGGTCAATTTGGTTTTACTGCTTTCAAAAAGGTTCAATGATTTATCCGCCAATAAATACACTCCTTTAAAGTCGCGACCACTGTTAATTGGCCAAGACAACGGATGCACCTGAATGTCTAAATGTTCCTCAATTTCATCCAACAAATCAAACGGATCTTTACCATCTCGGTCCATTTTATTTACGAATACGATAACGGGTGTTTTTCTCATGCGACAAACCTCCATCAAACGTTTGGTTTGCTCTTCCACTCCTTTCACGCTATCTACCACCAAGATAACACTATCTACAGCGGTTAACGTGCGGTATGTATCTTCGGCAAAATCTTTGTGTCCAGGAGTATCCAAAATATTCACCCATTTCCCTTTGTAAAGAAAGGTCATCACCGAAGTAGCTACCGAAATTCCACGCTGTTTTTCAATTTCCATGAAGTCGGATGCTGCTGTTTTTGTAATTTTGTTGGACTTCACGGCACCGGCAGTTTGGATTTGTCCGCCAAAAAGCAAGAATTTTTCAGTCAACGTGGTTTTACCCGCATCCGGGTGAGAAATAATGGCAAAAGTTTTGCGTTTGGCAATCTCGGATTCGTACATAAAGGTGCAAATTTAGCATTTTTGTAGCGAAGCCCTAACTTCCCCCGAAAAGATGAACCCAGAAAATCACAATCCTTCAGCCGAATTAGAATTTAGGCCTGCACAAATCAATGATGTTCCCGCGATTTTAAAGATTGTTAATTATTATATTGAGCATTCCAATTCCATTTATGAAGAAACTCCCCGAATTTTGGAGGATCAGTTGCAGTGGTTTCTTCAATTGCAAAAGCAGAACTTTCCTGTAATTGTGGCCGTTTCGGATACGCAGGTAGTCGGATATGCTAGCTTTCAAACGTTTCGAACCAAATTTGGTTACCGATTTAGCGCCGAACATTCGGTATATGTTTCTCCGGGTTTCGGGGGATGTGGAATCGGATTTAACCTCATGCAACTACTTATCAATGAAGCCATTGATCGCGGAATTCACGTGTTAATTGGAGGAATAGATAGTCAAAACACAGACAGCATCAAATTTCATCAGCGTTTGGGATTTCAAGAAGTTGGTCGCATGCGTGAAGTGGGTAAAAAACACGATCAATGGCTTACATTGGTTTGGATGCAGAAAATCCTTAAATAACCGATCTATCAATAGAAAAATCGAATCAACTTTAACTTCAGTCTTCTATCAACGACCTGCATTTTTTGAATTATTGGATTATTTATTGATTATTTTTTGGATAATCCGTAGGCTTATAGTAATTTATCAATGAATTATCCCGAAATTTGCGCAATTTTTAATTATATATATGTCTTTATTGCGCAACATTGCCATCATTGCACACGTTGACCACGGGAAAACTACTTTGGTTGACAAAATGCTTCACCAAGCCAAATTATTCAGAGATAATCAAGAAGTTGGCGAATTAATCCTCGACAACAACGATTTGGAACGTGAGCGCGGAATTACCATTCTTGCTAAAAACGTAAGTGTTAACTGGAAAGGAACAAAAATTAACATTATTGACACCCCAGGTCACGCCGATTTTGGTGGAGAGGTGGAACGTGTATTAAACATGGCTGATGGTGTATTGCTATTGGTTGACGCATTCGAAGGCCCGATGCCTCAAACTCGTTTTGTATTGCAAAAGGCTTTGGCCTTAGGAAAAAAACCCATTGTTGTCATCAATAAAGTAGATAAGCCTAACTGCGATCCAGAAAAAACCCACGACGATATCTTCGATTTGTTCTTCAACTTAGGTGCTAACGAAGAACAATTGGATTTCAAAACGGTTTTTGGATCCGGTAAAAACGGTTGGTTCGGTCCTGATTTCAGAAACCCTACTAGCGATTTAACGTACTTAATGGATACCATTATTGAAGTTATTCCCGCACCTGTGGTGGAAGAAGGTACCCTTCAAATGCAAGTTACCAGCTTGGATTATTCTAGCTTCACGGGTCGTATTGCAATTGGACGTTTGAAACGCGGTCATTTAACAGAGAACATGGCGGTTGCTTTGGTAAAACGCGATGGTAAAGTAGAAAAACACCGCATCAAAGAACTTTACACGTTTACGGGATTAGGAAAAGCAAAAGCAACTGAAGTTTTTGCTGGAGATATTTGTGCTGTAACCGGCTTGGAGAATTTTGAAATTGGTGACTGCGTTTGTGATCTTGAAAATCCAGAAGCACTTCCCCAAATGAAAATCGACGAACCAACGATGAGTATGTTGTTTGCAATCAACAACTCCCCTTTCTTTGGGAAAGAAGGTAAACACGTTACATCTCAAAAAATTCGTGAGCGTTTATTGAAAGAAACCGAAAAGAATTTGGCATTGCGTGTTGAAGAAACAAACAGTGCGGATCAATTCTTGGTATTTGGTCGTGGTATTCTGCATTTAGGTGTATTGGTTGAGACCATGCGTCGTGAAGGATACGAATTACAAGTAGGTCAGCCTCGAGTTATCGTAAAAGAAATTGATGGTCAAAAATGTGAACCTATTGAGATTTTAACCGTAGATGTTCCCGATTCTCATTCAGGTAAAGTAATTGAATACGTGAGTCAGCGTAAAGCAGAAATGCTGAGCATGACTCCTAAAGGAGATATGGTTCGTTTGGAATTTGAAATTCCTTCAAGAGGACTTTTGGGATTGAGAAACAATCTGTTAACAGCTACACAAGGGGAAGCCATCATGGCACATCGTTTTAAAGCGTATGAACCTTGGAAGGGTGAAATGCCAGGTCGTATTAACGGGGTTCTTATTTCTAAAGAAAAAGGATCTTCAACCACTTACAGCATGGATAAATTAAAAGATCGCGGTAATTATTTCATTCATCCGAATGTTGAAATTTACACCGGTCAAATTGTTGGGGAGCACATCAAACCAGGAGATTTGGTATTGAATATTTGTACTGCTAAACAGTTAACAAATTTCCGTGCTGCGGGTAAAGATGATAGCTCAACGTTACCACCACCGCGTGAATTTACCTTGGAAGAAGCCATGGAATACATCCAAGCGGATGAATACGTGGAAGTTACTCCTGAAAACATCCGTTTAAGAAAGATTTTATTGGATGAAAACGAGCGTAAACGTGCATCAAACAAAGCCCTTGGAATTTAAAAGGGATAATTAAAAAAATAGTATCTTCGCATAAATTAAGAACCTAAAATAACATGAAATTTGATATTGCCGTAATCGGAAGTGGACCTGGTGGATACGTTGCTGCCATTCGTGCTTCTCAATTAGGAAAAAAAGTTGCCATCATCGAAAAAGCTGATTTAGGTGGTGTGTGTTTGAATTGGGGATGTATCCCAACCAAAGCCCTTTTGAAAAGTGCTCAGGTTTTTGATTACATCAACCATGCTGCTGATTACGGAATTACCGTAAAAGAAGCGAATACCGACTTCGACGGAATGGTAAAACGTAGCCGTGGAGTTGCAGAAGGCATGAGTAAAGGTATAGCTTTCTTGATGAAAAAAAATAAAATTGAAGTCATCAAAGGTTACGCTAAATTAGCAGGTAAAGGAAAAATTCAAGTTACCGCAGAAGACGGTTCTATCAGTACTGTTGAAGCAGATCATACTATTTTAGCTACGGGTGCTAGAAGCCGTGAACTTCCTACGGTTCCCATCGATGGAAAACATGTAATTGGTTACCGCGAAGCAATGGTGCTTCCCAAACAGCCCAAAGAAATGTTAATCATTGGTAGTGGTGCAATTGGAATGGAGTTCGCTTATTTCTACCACACCATTGGCACAAAAGTTACCATCGTTGAGTTCATGAATCGCATTCTTCCAATCGAAGATGAAGAAGTGAGCAAAACCATGTTAATGAACTACAAGAAAAAAGGCATCGAAATTTTAACTGAATCCTCCGTAGAGAAAGTTGAAGTAAAGAATGACCGTTGTATCGTTAGCATCAAAACTGCTAAAGGGGTTGAAACCAAAGAATGTGATATCGTTTTAAGCGCAGCCGGTGTTCAAACCAATTTGGATAACTTAGGTTTAGAAGAAATGGGTGTTAAAACCGATAAAGGAAAAGTGATGGTCGATGAGTTCTACAAAACCAATGTTGCTGGTGTTTACGCAATCGGCGACATCGTACCGGGTCCTGCATTGGCACACGTTGCTTCTGCCGAAGGTATCATTTGTGTTGAAGCTATTTGTGGACATCATCCTCAGCCTTTGAACTACGGAAACATCCCAGGTTGTACTTATACCCACCCAGAAGTGGCATCTGTTGGTTTAACTGAAGCTCAAGCTAAAGAAAAAGGTTTTGAAATTCGCGTAGGTAAATTCCCGTTCTCAGCAAGCGGAAAAGCAAGCGCAAGTGGACACAAAGACGGTTTCGTTAAAGTAATTTTCGACAAAAAATACGGCGAATGGTTGGGTTGTCACATGATTGGTGAAGGCGTTACCGATATGATTGCAGAAGCAGTAGTTGCTCGTAACTTAGAAACCACAGGTATGGAAGTATTGAAATCCGTGCATCCTCACCCAACTATGAGTGAAGCTGTTATGGAAGCCGTAGCTCAAGCTTACGACGAGTGCATCCACCTTTAAACTATTAATTTCCTCATATCAAACACTCATTCTGAGGTAGAATTACCCGTGAATGAGTGTTTTTTTTATGCATAAATATCACTTGAGTTTATTTTTTTAATCATGCCAATAAAAGCATTTACTTTTAATCCATTAGGAGAAAATACCTACATTTTGTGGGATGAATCCACCAAAGCTGCCGCAATCATTGATGCTGGAATGTACGACAGAAACGAATGCCACCAAATTTCTGAATTCATTTCCCAAAATCAATTAAATTTACAATTCCTGTTAGGAACCCACGCTCATATCGATCACATTTTTGGAAATTGGTACATCAAACAAGAATTTCCGGATGTGCCCTATTTACTCCATGAAGAAGATGTGAAAATGATTCAACGTTCTGAAACCATGGCCGCTTTATGGAACTTAAATTACACTCCTTCCCCATTGCCTGATCGGTATGTGAATCACGGAGATACCGTTGATATTGGAAACATTACACTTAAAGTCCGTTTTGTTCCTGGTCATGCCCCGGGTCACGTCATTTTTATTAATGAAGCTGAAAATTTTGCAGTGGTAGGAGATTGTGTATTCCAAGGTTCCATTGGTAGAACGGATTTACCCGGAGGAAATCACGAATTGTTACTGGATAAAATTCGCACTGAAATTTTTACCTTACCCGAAGATATGGAATTGTTTAGTGGACACGGTCCTTCCACTACCGTCGGAAGAGAAATTAACACCAACCCATTTTTTAATTAAAATCTTTTTATTATTGTATTTGTTGAATGGATATGTTGTCAACCAAGTTGGATTTTATTGTTCAATTGCTATGGGAAGCGGGGATTTCCAACTGGGTAATTTCTCCAGGTTCTCGGAATGCCCCCTTAGTTGCATCATTCATCAAACACGGTAAATTTCAACTTATTTCTTCACCCGATGAACGAAGTGGAGCCTTCATGGCTCTTGGTATGTCGCAAATCAATCAGTATCCTGCTGGTTTTATTTGTACCAGCGGTTCAGCATTAGTAAATACGTTTCCAGCGGTGGTAGAAGCTTATTATCAACGAATACCGTTGCTTATTTTATCGGCTGATCGTCCCGAGGAATTAATTGATCAGTGGGACGGACAAACCCTTCGTCAACCTGGAATTTTTGGAAATTATGTTCGTTCTAATTTGCATTGCAGTCCGAGAAATGAATCTACAGAACAAATAGCCAAAGGAATATATGATTGTTTAAAAGAGGCCTTCGTAAACATCCCATCCGCAACCCATCTGAACATAGCATTATCCGAACCGATTTATGAAGGAATCGATGCCCCATTTGCCTTTTCGGATGCAATTCCCCCCTTTGTGTTCAAACCGTCGCAACCCAATAAAGTTGATTTAATAGCTGTAAAACAATTCATTGAGAGCTCTTTTACGAAAGATGAATTTGTTCCCGATTCTACGCTACCTATTGATCAGAAACTTACAGTTGAAGAATCATCGGAATCCATAAAATACCCGAGAATAGCTGTATTGATTGGACAAAATCCGCCCTCCCCATTGCTTAAATCCGTATTAATTGAGTTGCAACACTATGTCCCAATTTTTGCTGATGTGTGTAGTTCTCAAACTCAAGTTGGTTTGATTTCTTGGGATTGGGGGATGTTAAAGCGTGAAATCCCCAATTATTTAGAACCTGAATTGCTCATCAGTGTTGGAACAGCAACCATTTCCAAACCATTAAAACAATTTCTTAAAAAATCCAAACCGAAGCACATTCATATTGGATTGTACGACGAAGTAGGCGACCCATTTGAAACCCAACCTCAACATTGGAAAGTCAATGAATCGGACTTTTTACAAGCCGTTTTAGAAATAATTTCAACATTTGATACATCGGCAGATGAAACTGAAAATTCAAATTGGGTAGAAGATTCTTTAATTCCAACCTTTCAAAAATCCAATAATTCCAATTCCATAAAAAAATACTTAACGGATTGGGAGGTATACATTCAGTCTCAATCCTTAGTTTCTCATGATTTACCACATCCGTTCGCGTCAGAGTTGCAGTTTATGCAAAAACTATTTCAATCGGTTCAGGAAAATTGCATAATTCACCTAGGAAATTCCATGTCCGTTCGTTACGGAAGTTGGTCTGGACAAACCAAAGCGCAAGTTTATTCCAATCGCGGAGTGAGTGGAATCGACGGTTGTTTAAGCACTGCCGTAGGTGCCGCAATAGCATCCCCCGAAAAACACCATGTGGTTGTACTGGGAGATGTGAGTACGATTTACGATTCCAATGCCTTATGGACCGACCTTCCTTCGAATTTAACTATCGTGGTTTTTAACAATGGCGGTGGCAGAATTTTTGACTGGATCGAAGGTCCCAATAAATTACAGGAATTGAGAACTTTTATACACACACCGAGACATTTCGAAATGGAATATTTGTGCAAATTGTACTCAGTGAAGCACTTCAAATATTCTATAAATCAACTCGATGAAATACTAAATGGTATTTTAGAAAATTCCGATAAACTCCAGGAAAAAAGCGATCACTCTCATCCGAACCTGGATGAGCAATCATCCCCAAAGACAGTGAGATTTTTTGAATTAATTTCGGAATAAGTACAATTTGGAATTGTAAAAAACAATTAAATCTCAATTCACACGAACTTAGAAACGTCCGCGTTCCATTTCGCGTTTGATATCGCGATCTTTGATATCGTCGCGTTTATCGAACGTTTTCTTACCTTGCCCTAAGCCGATTTCTAATTTCATCCAACCTCGTTCGCCTTCGAATAAACGAATGGGGAAAACGGCATAACCTTTGGATTTAATTTTACTTTCAATACGATTTAATTCCCGCTTGGTTAACAACAGTTTTCGTTCTCGAAGGGGTTCATGAGCGTTGTAACTTGCTTGTTTCCATTCGGATATATGCATGTTTTTTAAGAACAACTCGCCGTCATTAAAATAGCAATAGCCATCTCCCATGTTTACCGAATTGGCACGAATGGATTTTACTTCCGGACCATTCAATTGAATTCCAGCAATGAATTTTTCCTCAATATGAAAGTTAAAACCGGCTTTGCGGTTTACAATTTCAATTTTTTTGGGAGATTTATCTTTTGCCATGGGGAAGTTCTATTTGTTTTAATCTAATTTCAATCGGTTTCCAGTTTCAAGTAAGAATTATCGCAAGCGAATCCATTATTTCTTCAAACTCGAGATCAAATTCTGAACCTTTTCTTTTTTCAGAATCGCTTGTCCCTGTTCTCCTTCTGCAATAATACGTTCACCAACGCGAACCGTAAAACGGCAGTTGATTTTATTTCCTGCTAGTGCAATAATGGTGGCCAGAATTTGAACCGTCTCACCCAATAAAGCAGGCGAAACGTGTTTAATGTTCAAAAAAGTACCAATCCCTTCTTCATCGGAATCCTTCATATTGAGCACAAACTGTCGGCAAGTCCATTCGGCATCCCTTCCCAACGCAAATGTAGAATAAAATGGATGCACCATTTCACCTTGAAACGCCGCCAAATCCGCTTCTTTCACTAAAAAATCAAGTGATACGGTATCGCCAACTTGGTAAATCGATTTCATTATTTAGGGTCTTGGGGGATGTTTTTTCGGGGGATGTGATTGCTGATTGCCCTATATTTTCTGGGTTGAAGAATGAAATTGAAAATAAATAAAATAGGCCTAACCTTTATGATATTTCCGAAATCAGTTCTTTCACCTCAATTTCCATGTGACTCGCATCGTAAGTACATTCAGAATCCCGAACAACAATAATTTGGGGAGATTCATGATGAACGTCCAATTTTTCAGCAATGTAATTGGACACGTCGCGGTGTGCAATTAAATCCAAATAGTAAAAACTGGCTGTTTCAAGCACATCAGTATCCAATACTTTCAACCGGTTCAATGCCATACTCGAAATTGAACAACGGGTTGAGTGCTTGAAGAACACCACAGGTTTTATGGAAGAATGTGCTATTGCATCATCAACTTCCGAGGTTTGAGTCAAATTTTTCCAGCCGTTAAGCATAGGAATTAACGAACTTGAAACGTTTTTTGACCCATTGAAGGACAACGGTCTTTTTTACGAGATCCGCAAGAGGTAAACATCAACAATGCAATTCCAACGATAGCTATTAACTTTGTAGTCTTCATGATTTCCGAAATAATTTACAAATTAAACGCTTTTGATAGCAATTTCGTTGCCCTATCGGAAATAATTACGGCAGAAAACACAAAAAAAGAACCCACAATCGGTGAATTACAAAAAAAATACGGCGAATTCCTACCGGTAGCATTAGAACAATTGAAATTAAAAGACAAGGTAAAGAAGAAATTACCTTCATGGGTGGATGCTCAGTGTTTGTTCGAACAACGAGCATTTGAGCAGTGTACATCGCAACGCGTTGCTGAATGGAAATCCCAATATTTCAAAACTTCGCATCTGTTAAGTTTAACAGGTGGCCTGGGTGTAGACGACTGGGCTTGGCTTAAATCTGGAGCTCAGGTCATTTCGACCGATCCCAATAAAGAGCTCAACCATTTGGTTCGATGCAATATGCAGCGATTGCATGTTCAAAATAAATCTTACAAAACAATTTCAGACCCTAGTAAAAGCCAACAAGTACATTCTGCAAACGCGATTGCGACGGATGAATTGATTCAAAATTTTAAGTATACTCGACTGGATTACACAGCTGAAGAATGGTTAAACAGTGATGATTTCAAACAGCGTATTCCATCCCCCGAAACCAAATTGTACACCGTGTATTTGGATCCCGATCGCCGCAAGGGAGATGATCGATTGGGTGGAAAAGCCAAAGAATTCACACCTGATTTTATTGAAATTATCAAGTCGCACTTTTCCGTATTTAACTCGTGGTTGGTGAAATTAAGTCCGATGACAGACATTCATTTTCTACAAAAGGAACTACCCTATCCGATTCGATTTTATTCCATCTTTTTTCAAGGAGAAGTAAAAGAATTGCTATTGGAATTAGGAGAAGAAATTGAAATATCTGAATTTAAATCCATTTACCTAACTGCTGAACATTATGAGATTTGGGATGCGGGAAACTTAAAACAATGGTTCCAATTGCCGTTTCAGGACAAAACGGTTGATTTCAATCAAAAAAAAATCATTTTTGAGTCGCACGGAGGAATAAATTGTTTAGGATTAAATCACCATTTTGCTGAATTTTTACATCCAGTAAACTCAGGGAAAACGTTCTATTTATCACCGATTCAATTGCCCAATTCATTGGGGAGATCATTTAAAATATCTCATGAAATTCAAGGCAGTTTGAAGCAAATAAAACATAAGCTATCGGAATTAAACATCCAAAAAGCTTCATTAACTGCACGAGAATGTAGGGGGCTTAATGCCTCTGAAATTCAGAAAAAATTAGGACTAACCGAAGGGGGCAATCACACCATTTTTATTACCCAAAACAGTACAGGATTTAACAGCTGGGTTTGTATTAATTAGATGTAAAAAGTAGTTATTTTCTATAAATTAATTATTTAGAATTCACTCTCGAAACGTAATCTTCCAATGCAGCAACCATACTGGGCATTCCTGGAGCTGGTGCTGGAATATCTAAGATCAAATTGTGTTCTCTGATTGCTTGTGCGGTACTTTCGCCGAAGCCAGCTATACGCGTATTATTTTGAACAAAATCAGGGAAGTTATCGTACAATGACTTGATATCAGCCGGGCTAAAAAACACCAAAATATCGTAAAATACTTCCTTCAAATCGCTCAAGTCTGAACTAACGGTTCTATAGATAATACATTCTGAAAAATCGTAACCGTTTTCGTTAAAGAAATCGGGAATCGATGGTTTTCTGATATCGCTGCAAGGAAACAGGAATTTCTCCTTTTTGTGATTTTTGAATAATGTTAGAAAGTCCTTTTCATTTCCTTTGGAAGTAAACATTTTGCGTTTTCTGGGAACGATGTATTTCTGAACGTAGTTGGATACGTTTTCATTGATAGAAAAATACTTAGTTTCCGGCGACATTTCCACTTTCATTTCTGCGGCCAACGAGAAAAAGTAATCAACTGCGTTGCGAGAATTGAAAATGATGGCGCTGAAATCAGCGAAGTTTATTTTTTGTTTACGTATTTCCTTAGGAGTCAGTGGTTCAATATGAATGAACGCCCTAAAATCCATCGTTAATTTGTGCTTTTTTACAAACTCCTCATATACGTTTCTTCCCGCCTCTGGCTGGGGCTGAGTAATGAGGATACTCTTTACTTTTTTCTCTCTTTCTGGGGTCGTCATAGTTTAGATTGAACTGCTGAGAAACTTAAAAACAAGTAGGTAAGGAATTATTTCCAAGGCGCAAAGGTACAAAATTGTAGTCAATGAAATTGCATTATCTCTTAAAATTCCCCAGACCTGAAACAACAAACGCACTGATATCCAAACAATTAACACCGACCAAAGGCCTACAGAAATTGATTGATTTTGCATTTCAGTAGCATTATAGTAAACATAAAGAAACACGGGAAGGCTTAAAAATGAGAAAACCAAGTTCACATTTATTTGCCTTTGGACTTGTCGGTTTAGAATTCCATCCAGTTCCATACTTCCGGTAAAAATCCATTGTAAGAAGTAAAGAATGGAGAAAAAACCGCCCACACCGACTAACAGCAACAAATAGATATAAAAATTATTCAAGCGATTGTATTCTGAGGTTATCAGACTCAACATGACACCTTGCGAAAACACCAAGATTCCTATTGCATAAGCATGAATGGAACCAGCGGCAGATGAAATGGCTTGTTCTCTAAGCAAGTCTTCGAAATGATACGATTTCAAAAAACTATTCAATCGTAGTTCCAACTGTTTCCCAAAAGCGGCACGGAAATAAATAATATAAATAGCTATAAATATACTAATTCCAAAAAACCAGAATTTACCTCTTGCCTTCCTCAAATACGTGTCGTGAACAAATGGATTAAACGGATCATTGGATATTCGTACGGTTTTATCGGGTATTTGTAAATAGAACGGTGCGGTAAAACGCGTTTTTTGCAATGGATTTCTAAGTGAATCAATAAAATACATCGCAGGATAATCTTTCCAATCCGTTAATTGCATTAAGCTATCCACGAAAGCACTATCGCTTGAAGATAAATTCATTAAACCATTGGTGTCATTGGGTAACGAACTCGCATTATTGGGAATACCATTACTTGTTTGAGCATTCAATGGATTACCCAAAAGGAATGTTGGATTAAAGTTTTGAACGGAATAATTTCGGGGGATGAAATCCCAGCATGCGGCAGTCAGGTTCACCATAAACCAAAAGAAAAACACATGAAAAACACGCCCTCTTATCGCGAAGATAAACGGGATAAATCGGCGTATTTTTTGCATAGTTTGCAAAAATACATGTTTGAATGCAAACTTTCGCTGAACTTTGTGCAGTGCTTGGGTTATATTTTCATGTTCCATTTTGCAGAAAGGCATGTACCTACTGTAATTTTCATTTTAGTACTTTACTTTCAGGAAAATCAGAAATGGTCCAAGCCATGATTCATGAACTGCATACTCGAGCGGAATCTTTAGAATCTTTTGTTTCTAAAAAATTAACAACCCTCTACTTAGGTGGAGGTACACCATCTTTGTTGGACACTTCAGAATTGGAATCCTTATTTTCAAATGTGGAACAAATTTGGGGAATTCCCGTTTCTGAACTTTCTGAAGTTACAATTGAATGCAATCCCGAGGATATATCCCCAGAAAAAGTAAATGCCTGGAAACAATTGGGAATTAATCGATTATCAATCGGTCTTCAATCTTTGAATGATGAAGAATTGAAGATTATGAATCGACAACATTCAGCTGAACAATCAAGACAATGCGTTCAATTGGCCCAAGATGCAGGGTTTCAAAACATCAGTATTGATTTGATTTATGGAACACCTTGGAAGTCGAACACCGAATGGGAACAGGAATTGGATTGGGCTTTACAATCGGGAATCACACATCTGAGTTGTTACGCTTTAACCGTTGAAGAAAAAACACGTTTACATCACCAAATTTCTAAGCAAATACTCCCTCAACCTAATGAAGAATTAATGGTTCAACAATTCGAAATTTTACAAAAAAAAATACAGGAATTTGGTTGGGACGATTACGAAATTAGCAACTTTTGTAAGCCGGGTCATAGAGCTATCCACAACGGAAATTATTGGAAGCGATTTCCGTATTTAGGGATAGGACCTTCGGCCCATTCATTCGATGGAAATAACCAAAGAAGTTGGAATGTTTCTAATAATGCTGAATACATTAGAAAAATTATAAACAATGAAACAGGGTATGAAACGGAAATATTAAATGAAAAAGAAATTTTTAACGAAATGATTATGACTGGTTTGCGAACCAAGGAAGGAATTAATCGTTATATTTTTTCATCATTAAACCCGAAAGATCAGGAAAAAACAGAACAAAAAATGATAGATTTTAAGCATTCCAATTGGATTGAAGAAATCGAGTCGAATATATGTCTAACTCATTCAGGACGTTTGATTTCCGATTATATCATAAGTGAGTTAATGATCATATAAAAATTATTTATATTTCATACAACGCAATTTACTATTATTGTGTCTTTAATTTCATTAAAGATGAAAACGCTAGTTTATACCCTTCAGCAAAAATCAAGAATCATTCACAAATCAATCGGGTTTTTACTCGGATTTATTTTGATTTTCTCCAGTTCTTTGAAAGCTCAAAATGCTTCCATTGGTTTCTCCGTAAAAACGGAATGCTTGTATGCACAAGCAACGGCATTTTCTTATGATACAAGTTGCCAATCACTATCTTGGAGAGAAGGTGGATCAACGAAAGTTCTAGGTTATGGACCTATTTTTAAAACAAAATATGCTCAAGCAGGTGGTTACACTCTGTGTTTAAAAGTAGTAGATAATTGTAAAAAATGGGATACGTTGATTTGTTATCAATTCAAAGTGACCGATTGTCCTTGTGATACTCAAAAAATCAGCATGAAAACGGTTTACGATACCACAACATGTGGTAAAGTTAAATTCAGCACACCCGGAGCAACGAATACAGCCAATTCAAAAAAATACAGTTATTCCTGGGATTTTTCAGATGGTAACACTTCTACAAACGGCGATCCTGCGCATACATTTGCATCAAACGGAACCTATAAAACTTGCGTTACGATTAAGTGGGCTTTGAACGGTACGAATACCTCTTGTTCTCGAACTTTGTGTGAAACAATAAAAGTTGGTTGTTATTCCTCAAAAGACACTACAACTAAGGATACTACCAATTCGGGGGGTGGAAAAGACACAACCAACAACAATGATACCACCGGCGGTAAAGATTCCACCAACTATTCTAAGTGCGATTGGAAATCTCGTGGATTAAAATTCAATGCAGTTAAAAACACCACTACTTGCGGTAAGGTTGTTTTTGAAGCTTCGAATTTACAAGATACCTGCGTTCAGTATAAAATTGCTATGAATGGGGTAATTTTATCGGAGAAAAGAGCTTACACACATTACTTCACTCAAAACGGCAACTATAAAGTGGGATTGAAAGCCTACGATAAATGTAAAGGATGTGATACCACAATCTGGACAGAAATCGGTATTGATTGCTTCCCCAAAGATTCTACAAACGGTGGAAATGATAGCACCAATGGAAACGACAGTACTCAAGTAAAAACTTGCGATTGGTCGAAATTCGACTTTACCTATACCCAATCAAAATCCAATTGTAAACGCTACCTAATCAAAGCTACAACTACCGATAGTTGTGTAACTTACAAAATGAAAGTAGTAAGCGGCAATACGGCCATTTATTTAGAAACTGGATCGGCACACGAATTCACCTTCCCATCTAATGGATA
>CAMDDG010000026.1 GCA_945890895.1 Chitinophaga pinensis
TCTTCGGTTCTTCCCTTTTTTGCAATTTTGTTTACATAATGAGGATAAACGGAAGCGAACGTTATTTGAGCAATTTTTTCATCGTGGTGAGCAGTGGATTTAATCATGGAGATAAAATTACAACTTTGGATCCAATCATACAATGATTCGATAAGCATGATGAAAATTTATGGATTATTGAAATAAATGAAGAAAACCAAAATCAACCATTAATAAAAACAAATGAATAACTTTGTTGTTATTTAACCTCTATATGAACTTCACATTAAATCAACTCAATATTTTTTGCAAAGTGGTTGAAGCTAAAAGCATTACAAAAGCTGCTGAAGAACTCCATTTAACCCAACCAGCGGTTTCTATTCAACTAAAAAATTTCCAGGACCAATTCGACATTCCCCTCATAGAAGTAATTAATAAGAAATTATATGTGAGTGATTTTGGTTTCGAAATTGCAGGCGCTGCTCAAAAAATACTCGATGAAGTTCATGCCATAAACTTCAAAATGCATGCTCATGCAGGACAAATTACGGGTAAGCTCAAGATCTCTTCTGTTTCCACAGGCAAATACATTGCTCCTTTTATATTAACTGATTTTATCAATAAAAACCTTGGGGTTGAATTGTTATTGGATGTTACAAACAAAAATCAAGTAATTCACAGTTTGGAAAAAAACGAGATTGATTTTGCGTTAGTGAGTGTGATGCCAGAAAATCCCGTTGTTGAAGGGATAGAATTGATGGAAAACAAATTGTATTTGGTTGGGAAACAGGAATTAAACGCTGAATTTGATCGTTTTAAATTACACTCCACATCGCTTCAAAATAAAATTAAGTCCCAAAGCCAAAATTCCGATTCCTATTCCAAAGATATTTTTGAACATCTGCCATTAATTTATCGTGAGAACGGTTCTGGCACCAGGCATGTAATGGAAAAATTCCTTCTAACCCACGGAATTACATCCATTAAAAAAATGGAATTAACGAGCAATGAAGCCGTAAAACAAGCTGTACTTGCTGGATTAGGTTATTCAATAATGCCCATAATTGGTTTGAAAAATGAACTTGAAAATCAGCAATTGCAAATCATTCCTACTGAAGGGTTTCCTATAAGTTCTCGGTGGACATTGATTTGGTTAAAAAACAAGCGACTATCTCCGGTTTCACAAGCATTTCTTGAATACCTTGAATCTCAAAAAAATGAAATCATTGATCTCAACTTTGGTTGGATGCAGAGTCACAGTTAATTGTGTTGGTGTTGGATTTCAAAAGTGAAAATTCCTACTATTATGGGCATTGGTATGATCAGAAAATATGTTTGAATTGATCTAAATTCAAATAAACCTGCCAGGAATTAAACATTGGAATTACCCTTGTATAATCCAAAAGTATAAGGGCATACCCAAAGTGATGTTGAAAGGGAAAGTAACTCCTAAAGCCATGGGAACATACAATCCTGGATCTGCTTTTGGTGCTGCAATTTTCATGGCAGCAGGTACCGCGATATAAGAAGCGCTAGCAGCTAATACGGCAAAAATGAAGCGATTTCCCACATCAAGCATAATCCAATCACTGGCATAAGCAACCAAACAACCGTTTATTGCAGGAATTAGCAGAGCGAAAATGGTAACAAAACCTCCATACTGTATAAAGGATTTAAAACGTCGTGCTGTAACCATACCCATATCCAATAAGAACAATGCAAGAAATCCTTTGAAAATATCCGTAGTAAATGGCTTGATACCTTCTGCTTGCTTACTATCGGCCACAATTCCGATGATCAAACTACCAACAATCATCAGAACACTACCGTTAATGAGAGCGTGTTTTACAATCTTTATCAATGAGGAATCTTCTTTCTTTTGGGGATGATTTACTTCCGTTGTTTGAACTTCATTTGAATTCGAATCATTTTTGGGGGAATATAGTTTTAACAACAATACACCCACAATAATGGCCGGCGCTTCCATCAAAGCCATAACGGCAACCATGTGTCCCCCGAACGATAATTGTTGCATTTCTAAAAATGCAACGGCCGCAACAAATGTAACGGCACTAACCGAACCATACGATGATGCAATTGCAGCAGAATCATCTACCTCCAATCGCAGTTTTAAAATAAAGAAACTGTATAATGGGATAATTGAAGCCAATAAAAGTGCGAAAGCCAAAGACCAGCCAATTTCTGGACCCCAATTGCTATGAGCCAATTCTTGGCCTCCTTTGAATCCGATAGAGAACAACAAATAAAGTGAAATGAATTTACTGCTGGAAGCAGGAATTTCTAAATCGCTTTTTAATGCGGCTGCAAAAATCCCTAAAACGAAAAATAATAATGTTGGGTTGGTTAAATTTCCAATTAATAATTGAGTATCCATAATGGAATGCAAAATTCTGTTCAACTTTTCATATATTTTTATTTAATTTAATCATAATATGCATAAATTTATTTTATATATTTTCTGGGATTCAGAAGTTTTAAATTCTAACCGACTCAGGAACTAACACCTCGGTAAACGAATTTGATTCTTAACCGCTCGCCGTTCACTAACTTTTAAACATTCATAACCAACTCCAATTCCAATAACCCATTATAACCGCTCGCCGTTTACTAACTAGCAAACTTCCATAATCCGCTCCTAAATTAACAATCATTCAAAACCGCTCCCGTCACGATTTGTTGTATGCCAACGATATACCTACAAATGGGTAAATTCTTCTTTCCACTCGATCAATTGAAGTTGGCATTAAATCCAACCTCCGCACTCAATTAACTGTATATCAATAGCATTACACAAATTGAATGTTATTTGAAATTAAAATCATCTTAAAACTTATGAAAAAAAATAGACTGTTGATCGCTTCAACTGCAATAATCACTTATTTTAGTGGTAGTTTCAGTGATTAATTTTATGCATTTCTTGATATTAGAGGATCATCCTGCCATTCAACTTGTTATCGAACAAACCATTTCTAAACTGTATCCTGAGTCGGAAATGGAATTTCACAATAACACAGAGAATGCGATAGAATCGCTAGTTTCACAAGAATTCAATTTCCTTATTACGGACATCCAAATTGGTGATAAAAAAGATCTTGAATTGGCTCAAAAGTGCAAGGAAAAAGAAATTCCATTTCTTGTTTACACTTCACATCTGAATCGAACTATTATTGAGCTTTGCTATAATTTGGGATGTAGATCTTATGTATGCAAATCGTCGAAAATTGAAGATTTAATAGCGGGTATTACGGCATTGGTAGAAGGTTTAAAATACAATTGTACGAATACCAGGCAGTATATAGAAGATGCCAAATCGAGAAATGATTTTATTCCCAAAGTGCAATTCACCGATGCAGAATATCCCATAATTATGGCTCAGATCAATGGAGAATCAACAATAGAATTATCCAAACGTTTGAATAAATCCAAATCCACCATCAGAAACCAACGCATTCATTTGATGCTTAAAAACGATTGTTCCATGGAAGAAGTTGCTCGTCGTTTTTTATTTTGGCATACTCCCGGCTAATCATTAGCGTTTCTCAGATCGAATTCGACTTAAAGAAACCTGAGTTATTCCTAGGTAAGATGCAATATGTTTAAGTGCAATTTGCGAAACAATGTCGGTGGTGTTAACCAAATCTTCATACCGTTCTCTCGCTGTTTTTAATTGGAGACTTTCAGTACGGCGAACATAACTTACAAAAGCCGTTTGATAAATTATGCGAAACGTTCGTTCGATTTCGTGATACTTATCGTATAACTTCTCTAATTCAAAAGAATCTATTGCATACAAAATGGTTTTACCTAGAGATTCAATTCCCTTATGGGTAGGTTGACCTGTAAATAAACTCTCTGCACGAATGATGATATCCCCCGAAAAAGCAAAATACTCCGTTATATCATCGCCATCTTGATAATAAAAAATTCGCGCAATTCCTTCTTTGACAAAATAAATGGTTCTACACGTACTTCCTGTTTTTTGAATAATCTCACCTTTTTGAAATTCTATTTCCCTCACAAGTAACGTCAATTCCTCCATAGCTGCTGAACTCAACCGTTGCCTTGTGTTAAATAAATCAAAAATAGTTTCAATCATATTTTATAGAATTTTGAAGCAATTTCAACTACCTTTGGTTTTTAGCGAAACCATTTTAACTCTTCAACGAATCTAGGTTATATATGAACTTCATCCGTATCAACACAATAATAACGCTTTTATATCGATTCTTTTCCCTTAGTTTTTGTCTATTTTTCATTATCTCTTTGAAGGCACAAACTCAATTTGAATTCTACAGCGAAGCGTATTCGTCTCTCAAATCAAGAAGTAAATACGAACCATTCCCATCTTTCTTGACTTCTTACCAATCCCAAAATGTTAACGATGTCAACTTGATGTTGCTTAAAATCAACCATGAACAGCCTTTATCCAAGGAGCTTCCAATTATTTGGGGATTCAATTCAGGATTGATGTTTGGAACTTATGCCGATCAAAATTTAGTGGCTGAAAATGCTCGTTTTCAAAATTTCTATGAATTAAATGCGTATGTTAAATGGAACGATAAATTTAAATTTGAATACGGTATTTTACCGAGCCATATCGGATTTGAAAGTCCAATTGGGAAGGAATCTTGGGCTGCCACACGTTCTATTTTGGCCGATAATTCCCCATATTACGAATACGGATACAGATTGAGTTATACCTCTAAATCTGGAAACATAAAAGCCAATTTAAACGCAGTTAAAGGGTGGCAAAACATCAGCAACCCCATTCCTGGTCGGTATGCAATAGGGCACCAAATTACAGTTTCTGAGAAAGACGAATTCACTATTAATAGCAGTTCTTATTTTGGAGTTTCACCTTCAGACCCTAAAAATCAACGGTTTTTTCATAATTTTTATGCTCAATTTTATTTTGGAGATCGAATTGCTTGGATTTTGGGGTTCGATAATGGTATAGAAATTTACCCAAATGGAACTCGAGAACAATATCACACTCCCGTAGGCATCGTTAAATACGCAATTTCCAAAAACATCGGTGTAACGGGAAGATATGAATACTTCAACGACGCTCATCTAATTTTCAATATGGCTGATTTATATAATGTTCATGGTTATTCTGTTAATGCCGACTTCACCATAAACAAACAATGGTTGCTCCGTGTTGAAAATCGTTGGTTTGTAATTACCAATAATACAAAAGGGGTAGAAACAGACTATCGTAGTCCATTCTACCCCAAGTTGATTTTATGTGCTCAAATTAAGTAGGAGAACAAAAGCTCCGCATAACTTCATTGAGCAATTTACAATTTGTTACTTTTAGGGATGAGTTTACTCAACCCAACGTGCAATTATTTTATCAGTTCAAATCGATCCGCATTCATTACTTTTACCCATGCAGATACAAAGTCATCTACGAATTTCTTTTTGGAATCGCTTAAAGCATATACTTCAGCCAAAGCTCTTAATTCAGAATTTGATCCAAAAATCAAATCCGCACGAGTTGCTGTCCACTTCAAATTACCCTTCATTCGATCTCTGCCTTCAAATACCAATTTTGAATCATCCGTTGCTTTCCACTGAGTTGACATATCCAATAAATTCACGAAGTAATCATTAGTTAATGCCCCGGGATTCGAGGTAAATACTCCCCAATTACTACCGTTATAGTTTGTATTTAATACGCGCATTCCGCCAATCAAAACAGTCATTTCAGGAGCTGTTAATTTCAACATTTGAGCTTTATCTACCAACAATTCTTCGGTAGATAATGTGTATTGTGTTTTTTGATAATTTCTAAAACCATCGGCCATAGGCTCCAATACGGACATGGATTTAACATCGGTTTGCTCTTGAGAAGCGTCCATACGTCCAGGAGTAAAAGGAACATTCACTGAATAACCTGCTTTTTTCGCTGCCTCTTCAACTCCAACGTTTCCACCTAAAACTATCAAATCAGCCAAAGATATCTTCACTCCGCCTTTTGCTTTGGCATTGAAGTTCTTTTGAATTTCCTCGTATTTAACCAATACTTTATTCAATTGTTTTGGATTGTTCACCTCCCAATTTCTTTGTGGCTCCAAACGAATGCGCGCACCATTTGCACCACCTTTATTGTCTGTTCCACGAAATGTAGATGCAGAAGCCCAAGCTGTTTGTACTAACTCAGAAGTAGATAAACCCGAATTCAAAATTTCTTTTTTTAATTGTGAAATTTCCTTTGAGGTTACCAATTTATGATCTACTGCAGGAATGGGATCTTGCCAAATGTAATCTTCTTTGGGGATTTCAGGGCCGATGTAATTCGATCTTGGACCCATATCGCGATGCGTTAACTTAAACCATGCTTTTGCAAATGCCACTTCAAATTCTGCAGGATTTTCTAAAAATCTTCTGGAAATTTTCTCGTAAGTGGGGTCGAATCTCAACGACAAATCCGTAGTTAGCATAGTTGGCGCAATTTTCTTTGATGAATCAAAGGCATCAGGAACCATTACTTTTGGATTTTTTGCCACCCATTGGTGAGCTCCAGCAGGACTCTTAGTTAGCTCCCACTCTTCGCCAAATAACGCTTTGAAATAACCATGTCCCCATTTAGTTGGAGTAGAAGTCCAAGTAACTTCCAAACCGGAAGTAATTGCATCTTTACCTTTACCACTCTTGTAGGTACTTGTCCATCCAAAACCTTGCTCTTCGATAGAAGCAGCTTCGGGTTCTGGACCAACGTGTGTAGCCGGACCGGCCCCATGTGTTTTACCGAATGTATGGCCACCGGCAATTAAAGCAACGGTTTCTTCATCGTTCATACCCATTCTGCCGAAGGTTTCGCGAATGTCTTTTGCAGCCAAAACGGGATCGGGATTGCCGTTAGGACCTTCTGGATTTACGTAAATCAAACCCATTTGCACTGCTGCCAGTGGATTTTCCAATTCACGATCGCCAGAATAGCGTTTATCTTCCATGAACTTGGATTCTGGTCCCCAGTAAACACTGGATGCCGGCTCCCAAACATCTTCACGACCACCACTGAATCCAGCCGTTTTGAAACCCATAGTTTCCAACGAAACATTGCCCGCCAGAATCATCAAATCGGCCCAAGAAATTTTCGATCCGTATTTTTGTTTTACCGGCCAAAGCAATCTACGTGCTTTATCCAAGTTGCCATTATCCGGCCATGAATTTAACGGTGCGAAGCGCTGTTGTCCTTCGCGAGAACCACCGCGGCCATCGCCTGTGCGGTAGGTACCCGCACTGTGCCATGCCATACGAATAAACAACGGACCGTAATTGCCAAAATCTGCAGGCCACCAATCTTGCGACTGAGTAAGCACCATTTTTATGTCGTTTTTCACCGCATTGTAATCCAACGAATTGAATTCTTTTCGGTAGTTGAAGTTTGGACCCATTGGATTCGACAATTCAGAATTTTGGCGCAGCACGCTTAAATCCAATTGATTGGGCCACCAATCGCGATTGGTTTGTCCGTTGCGAACAGATCGGTTGTTTCTCAATGCCGTTACCGTGTTTTCACCCGGTTCACCAGCGTATTCAGCTGATTTGTATTCTGCATTGGGTCCACTTGAATGTGGATTGGTACCTGCTGCATGTGGATTTATACCACCCTTTACCTCACCGTGAGGATTCTTACTAGAACCAGAAGCGCCGAAATGGAATGGACATCCACCTTTGCTTTGCATGGTTTCTGGAGTTTGGGCACCTAGCTTCAACGAAGCCAACAATGATGCCATCAATAATACTCTTTTCATGGTAGTTTTTAATTGGTTTAACTTAATTTATGGAACAAATTTATTGGTCAATGATTATTCACAAAAACTATATTTTCAATATCAATATTGACACAATCAATATAAATAAAATACTTATTTTTGTTCTTGGGGATGAAAATATCGGTTCGAGTTCAAGTTCAAGTACAAGTTCAGGTTCAGGGTCAGGGTCATACCCGAATTGACATCCCCCGAAAAAACCATCTTTAACTAATTAACCTTATAATGAACATTCAACAGTTTGAATATGTTTTAGCTCTAGCAGAGAGTCGCCATTTTGAAACCGCTGCCGATCGGTGTCATATCACCCAATCTACTTTAAGCACGATGATTTCTAAACTGGAAGAAGAACTGGGAATTTTGATATTTGACCGAAAGAAAAAACCTCTGGAAATTACCAATGAGGGAATTCAACTAATAACACAAATGCAAATTATCCGAAAGGAAATTCAAAATTTAAATGAAATTGTTAAAGAAATAAAAGGTGAAATAAAGGGCGAAATCAGCGTATCGGTCATTCCCACAATAGCCCCATATTTAATTCCCCTGTTTATTACACAATTTGCAAATAAATATCCGCAGTTGAGAATACAAGTCAAAGAAGAACAAACGGCAGAAATAATTAAAAATTTGAAACAACGCACTCTGGATATAGGGATTGTATCCATACCTATAAAAGATAATGAACTAATTGAATATCCACTCTACAATGAGCCATTTGTATATTACGACATGGCGCTTAATTGTTTGGAATCAAAAAGTATAACAGCCAAGGAAGTGGATTTAAGTCGCTTGTGTTTACTTGAGGAAGGACATTGCATGCGTGCTCAAGTATTAGAATTGTGTGATTTTCATGAAAAACACTGGAATCGTCATTTTAATTTTAAATACAACGCTGGATCCATTGATAGTTTGTTGCGTTTTGTAAAACACAATGATGCTGCCACTTTACTACCCTATTTAGCGGCACTTAACTTAACAAAAGAAGAAGAAACCAAAGTTAGGCATTTTAGTGAACCCATTCCCTTTCGGTCTATTGGATTATTGACGCATAAGCACTTTGTAAAAAAAGGAATTTTAGAAAAACTCAAATCCGAAATTTTGGAGGCCGTGTCTATGCAAATTCCGAAATTTAACACAGAAAACCCGCCTTTGCAACCAATGTAATGAGTAAAAGTTTATTATTTAATTGTGCAATTACAAGATCTTCTTCTTGCGGAACCACCAAAAAATCCAAACAACCGTGATACCCATCAACAACCAGACACCCAAATAACCGTATTTCCAATCCAATTCCGGCATATATTTAAAATTCATACCATAAACTCCTACCACAAACGTTAAGGGTAGAAAAAACATGGAGATTACCGTTAATAACCTCATCACATCATTGTTTTTCTTGCCATTTAAACTGATGAATGTATTCATCAAACTCATGGTATTTTCCAAAACGTCTTCAAAGTCCAAAATCATTCGAGATAGTCGGTCCTTAATATCGTTTGCCTGAGATAAAGGAGGCAGCTCACGAACCAATTCTTCAAAAACTTCACTATTGAGTTGTAAAAGTCGTTTGATTTTACGGGACTGTAATTTGGTGTAATACAATCTTTGGAGCGGTATTCGATCTGGATTTCTAAGTAATATATGCTCTTCTAACGAATCGATTCTTTGAGAAAGTTGTTCTAAGGGTTTTTCAAAAGTTCCAATAGCATTGGAAAATACAAACCAAACTGCATGAAACACGGTTTCAAACTGAGTAGATGCAGTAATTTGAAGAAAATCAAAATCTACGCGATGAAAACTCACCAATTGATTTTCAGAAATTAGCAAAGAAATTTTCCCCGTAATTGATGGTATATCGCTGTTATTTTGCAATGCTTCACCGGAATAAGCTCGCAATATCAGAAAATTGAAATTCGGATGTTTTTCAAACTTGGGATTATGTCCATGCTGGGTAATGTCCTCCAATAAAAAAGAATTGAGGGGATAATCACGAGTAAACTCAATAATTTCTTCGTTATTTGGATTGGAATAATCAATCCAAGTAAAGTTCTCAAATTGTTGAATGGTTTTCACAGCTGACACGAATTTAATCACTTAAAAAAGCAATTCCACCGATAAGCTTAAAAATTAATTGAATTTCACGTAACTTTACTTTGTAAAAATTCAAATTTAAACCGCTTAATCTACAATATACGAGCATGAAAAATTCCTCAAACAATCGCATCATTTTCAAAATCATCTTAGTTTCTTTGAGCTTATTCGGGGGAAGTTTTTTCCGGGGAAACGTGTATGCTCAATCCGAAATCACATCCCCAAAAAACTCAAACACAATTCGCTTAGGCAACTTTGAATTTGAACAATATAAATTGAACTACACGGTTATTCGATCGGATAATTTCGATTCTGTCAAATTTGCTCAAGATAGTTTCTTTGCCATGTTCGATACCATGCCTTGTTCACTCACGTTTGAACCGTTGATTTGTACGCAATTCTTGCACGACAATCAAAACGACACCCATATCGTTAATCAGTTCAACCGATTAACAGCACCCAATTTTCACCAAGGACAATATGAATCCGATTTCAGCAACGATTATAATGGACTGTGCCAATGGATGGATTCTGTTGCACGTGAATCCATGGCCGATATTGAATTTTACTTATCTCCAGGACCGGTAGTTGGCAATTATATTTGGATCCATAATATATATGCCGAATATTGGGGCGGGGCTGCTCATCCCAACTCCTATCACAGTTTCATTATTTTAAATAATGAAACGGGAGAACAAACCTATTACCATCATTTTTTCAAGTCATCTTCGGATAATGAAATCGTAAAATTAATTTCAAAAGAATTCAAAAAACAACATAAAGAGTCGCCTTGGAGCATTGCAGAATCGGATCTTCTAACCAACAACTTAATTTTTGATAAATCGGGAGTAACTTTTTCGTACAGCCCTTACGAAATAGGGCCCTACGCATTGGGTTATGTGGATATTCAGATTCCCTATAAAAAATTAATAAAACATCTTACGGTAGAAGGAATTGAAACCATGAAAGCAGGAAAAGAAATTCCTCAAATGGGTAATTAATTTGACAATCAATGAATCGAGCACCAATTCAATTGAAAAAAATCCAATCCCTGAACAATTCCCAATTAAAATATCCCTAAAAAATTTAAACAATCACCTCTATCCTATGAATCCATCAAACAGAACCATCATTGTTACTGGCGGCGGCAGCGGAATGGGCCGCGAATTAGTTAAACAACTATTAGAAAAAGGTGCACGAGTAGCGGCTATTGATTTAAATAATGTCGCTTTATTGGAAACCAAACAAATTTGCGGTGCTCTATCTAAAAATTTATCGATTCACACATTAAATATTGCGGATCGAACGCACGTTGAACAACTACCGGAAGCTATTTTAAAAATTCACGGCAGCATTGATGGGTTGATTAACAACGCAGGTATCATTCAACCCTTTGTTAAAATCAACGACCTTTCCTACGAAGCCATAGATCGCGTGTTGAATGTGAATTTTTATGGAGTAGTATATATGACCAAAACCTTTCTCCCTTATTTGTTAAAGCAAAATGAAGCTCATATTGTGAATATATCTTCTATGGGTGGATTTCTACCTGTTCCGGGACAAACCATTTATGGAGCCAGTAAAGCTGCTGTAAAATTATTCACGGAAGGATTGAATTCTGAATTAAGAGGCACATCCGTGGGTGTTACTGTGATTTTCCCGGGTGCTATAGCAACCAACATTACCGAAAATTCCGGGGTTAAAATGGATACTTCGAAAATAGATTCCTCCAAAACACAATACAAAATGCTATCTGCAAGTCAGGCTGCCCGCCAAATTATTTCCGCTATGGAACGAAAAGCATTCCGCGCTTGTGTAGGAAGTGATTCTAAATTCATGGACTTCATTTATCGGATGCACCCCAAGTTTGCAGCTGGATTCATTGCAAAAAAGATGGGAGATCTTCTGAAATAGTCAGCGCTACTGCAATCGAGCAATTTTCGATTTATTACCAACCACCCAAACCACGTCGTCGCATTGGAATTTCGTATCCGAAGCTGGATTCAAAATTCGTTCATTTCCCCGTTCAATTCCAACCACCAAACCATCGGTCCGTTCTCGAATTTTTGAATCACGAATAGTTTGACCTCTCAGCTCGTTTTTGGGATTTACAATAAATTTCTGAAGATCGATTTCTTCCTTTTCGGGGGATGTATTGTCGGTTTGTTGATTACTTAATTCAGATACCTGAAATGTATATTGCAAATACTCAATAAACTGCTTCAATTGGTTATCAGTACCTATTATTCCAAGTAAATCATACGGATAAATCACTTCATCTTTTTGTGGAGGAAAAATCAAACGATTTCCGCGTTCGATGTATGCAACATTCACTCCAAATAATTCCCGCCAAGCCAATATTTCAAGTGTTTTGCCCAAACAGGGGGAATTTGCAGGAACAGTATAGGTGGATAAATGTCCATCCCAAGGCGATAAATGAGATCTCTTTTTTTGTTGTTCTAATATTTCTTTTTCGTTCAAATTTTCCAAAAAATGCGATTCTAATTTCCCGTAAAAATCCTGCAATCGATTTCTGAAAACAAATACCATGGTAAGGGCAACCGCCATGGTTATTATCAACGACCACAAATTGTAATAAACGAAACTTAAATAAATAAATATCAACAAAACGGCAACAATCACCCGAAGTAATTCCAACATAAATAAGGGTCCGCGACTGTATTCCATATTCATCCACAAGGCGGCACCCGAATAATTTTTTAATTTTTTAGATACCAATGCCCAGAGAAACGGCATCATCAATATAAATCCTAAAAAGGCCATAATTTGTCCAACTACTTCCAAGTTCACCCAAATGGTTTGACCGGAATTACTTCCCCCAAGCCCCATAAAGTTGACAATAAATTCTGGAACGAAGGGCATTATAACGAAGTACATTAACAACATAATGGCCACGATAATTGCTGAATTTATAGCGATTACTTGAGTATAAAATTCCACCACCTTTTTCCACTTACTTTCAGCGCCGATATGTTGGGATCCAGCAGCGTAATTATCCAGCCTATTTTTCCAAGAATTAGGCATCCAATGATTTAATCGGGTCAAAATTGGGCCCGGTGTTTTCATCATATAGGGTGTCAGAAAGGTAGTGATTACGGAAACACCAACTGCAATGGGATACAACTGAGGACTAATTACATTGAGCGACAGTCCCAGAGTTGCAATAATGAATGAAAACTCTCCGATTTGTGCCATTGAGGTTCCAGCTTCGAGGGATTGTTGCAAGGGTTTTCCTGAAACCAGTGCACCGATAGAAATAAAAATTGTTTTACCTAAAACTACGGCTAAAGTCAAAACGAGCACTTCAAATCCGTATTCGACCAACACATTTGGTTCGATGAGCATACCCACAGAAACGAAGAAAATTGCTCCGAATAAATTCTTAACGGGTTGAATATTGTGTTCTATTTTTTCTGCAAAAACGGTTTCCGCCAACAAAGACCCCATTGCGAATGCACCCAGAGCAGGTGAAAAACCCAATGAAGATGCAGCAACCACCATAGCAAAACACAAGGCAATTGAAACCACCATTAAGGTTTCGGAATTTAGGTGTTTATTGGTTCGCTTAAATACGGTTGGCAGTATAAATATCCCTGTTAAAAACCAAGCAAGAAGAAAAAAGACCAATTTTGATAACGAAACAACCAATTCCCAACCTTCGATGTGTTTGGAAACAGCCATGGTGCTTAACATTACCATGAGTAAAACGGCAAAAAGATCTTCAATGATGAGCACACCCAAAACCAATTTGGTAAAACTCTTTGTTTTTAATCCAAGTTCATCAAATGCTCTGAAAATGATGGTGGTTGAAGATATTGCAATAATCCCTCCCAAGAAAAGAGCATCCATTTGCGACCATCCCAAAAGTTTTCCTAAACCAACGCCTAACACCATCATTGCCAACAACTCAATGATGCCGGTAATTGCTGGAGCAGGCCCTAGAGCCAATACTTTTTTGAAACTAAACTCCAATCCCAGAGAAAACAACAAAAAAATCACTCCCAGTTCACCCCAAATTTTGATATTTCCAATATCGATAACACTGGGAAAAAACTGCAAATTTGGACCAACCAATAAACCGGATAAGATATATCCCAATACTACAGGTTGTTTAATTTTCTTAAAAAACAGCGTTACTAAACCAGCAATGCTTAAAATTAGGGTTAAATCAGAAATAAGAACTGGAATATGCATACGAAATGGAAATGGATTTATGATTTCCGAAAATACGCATTATTGCTGAGACTACTAAATCCAATCCAGCAATAAATTCGTCAAAAACCGGCTTGTATATTTCCATTTTTGACACGTTAAATCCAAATTGATTTTCTGTTATATTTTGTAATTCTGATTAATTTTATCGCTTCATAGCTTTTGTGACATAAATCATCGAAATTAAATAGCGAAATACATTAATTGACTTAATATCGCAATGATGTTCCTATTGAAATCCTTTATTGGTGTAGTATTCATCCATCCATTTGGATACAATTCGAATTTAACGGCCTCAATTTCAAGCCCTGTTTGCATTTCGACTTCGAATTCAAGCTCCATTGCTGTAGAAGATTTACACTCAACCACACATTATTTAATGGATTCAAATTCAAGCTCCGATACAAATTCGAAGTCAACCCCTGTTACTAAACCAACGAATCTCCATCCCAAAACCCAAATAAATACTATGACACCCGACACCCTGAAAAAAGAAGTTTTCATTTATACACATGACACTGCAATTAGCACTGCTGCTAAAATCATGAAAGGCTCTTCTGAATTTGTGGGACTTCGTTTCGGAATTGAAAAATTAGTTGAGTCGGGTGCCTATCCTAAATTTGCCTACTTGCCTCCCCCTTTCATATTTTCAAAAAAAGAGGTTAATACTTTAATCTTTCAAAAGAGAAAGGTTTGGACCATCAAACCAAAATCCGCAAAAAAACAAGTAGTCCTATATCTACACGGCGGCGGTTACGTAGCGAACTTGAGCTTGGTTCATTGGGATTTCATTCAAGAAATTATCCAAAAAACGAATAGCATAATGGTTGTGCCTGACTATCCGTTAAGTCCGGATTTCACGTATAAAGATTTGTATGAATTCATGGATGAATTGTATTCTTGGATCACTCAAGCCTATCCTGAGCATGAAATTGTTTTTATGGGGGATTCTGCAGGCGGGGGATTATCTTTAGCTTATGCTCAATATATCCAAAATCGCAATCTAATTTCAACATCTAAAAACACTCCATCAAAAGATTCCTTTCTTGTAGAACAGCACTTTCCTGTAGATCAGCACTTTCCTGTAGAAGATTCCAAACTGAATGAAATTGCAGGTGCGGTAACGGAGAAAAATGCACCCTGGAAAACTCCACAAAAAATCATTTTGCTTTCTCCTTGGTTGGATTTAGGCATGAAAAATAAGGATGCAAAAGCGATTGCAGAATTGGATAAAATACTTTCTTTTGAAGTGTTAAATCTTTGTTCCCAAGCGTATTTAGGCGACAAAAATCCAACGGAGGATGCTTTAAAATTACAACAAGTGAGTCCGATATATGGTCCTTTACTTGAAGATGTGCAAATTGCTTTATTTGTTGGCACCCATGACTTATTTTGGGCCGACTCTAAAAAACTTACAAATCAATATGCTGATTATGCAAAGAGTAATCATCCAGCATTTTCAGGATTCCAATTCTATGAATATCCTCAGATGTTTCATGTTTGGATGTTGTTCACCAAACTGCCCGAATCGCAGTCGGTTATTGCTCAAATTGCAGATTTTTTAAACAATTAATGGGCATTCAGAAATAGTTCGTGCGGAGAATTGTTGTTACTGAAATAGGTTGAACAGGGAATTGTTATACTGAAGCAATTTGTTCAGATATAGTTCTTTCAGAAATAGAATTACTGAAAGAATTTGTTCGGTAATTTACCGTTTGGAAATTTTATTATTACTGATTGCACGCTGACGATTGCACTTGAATCGATTAATTTCGGGATTTCTTAATTTGAGATATTTCTGACTAACCCCGGAAGTAACACGATCTCGCCACAGTATAAAACTTGACCGTTTCAATGTCTTTCGCATGAGTGAAATTACTGCACTCTCGCGTAAACCAAACTGAACAAAAATGGCCTCGAAGGGTGTGCGATCCTCCCAGGCCATCTCTATGATTCGATCTATTTCTTCTTCGGATAGTGGTTGATTCATAAAATCCCGTGAAACCATAAATCAGAAACAGAAAAGACTCAAAATGGTTTTCCAATTAATCCAATTCAAATTTATAACCTACGGTAAATTGATAATTTTGGAAATAAGGCACGAATTCTTCATCAACTGTATCTTCTGCAATACTTAAAAAACTACTCCCGTAATTCAACCCAAAGCTAAAATTGTAGTAATCCAGGCGTACACCTAAATTCGCACCCAAATCAAATCGATTGATTTCCGATAGCAAATCATTTTTCAATTCAGCATCTTCTTTAGTATCGAAAGTTTCGGAATAGGTTTCACCATCAAACGATTCAGTTATGGCTATTTTTTGTCGAAGATTTACGATACCACCCACAGTGGGTCCGCCTGAAATGGTTAAAATTGCATCCCCAATTTCCATGTTATAGTTTAATAAAATGGGAACTTCTATAACATCGTACCTCATCCTATTTTCAAATTTTAACATATATCCAAAGCCATCATCTTCCAAATCTTTATAAACACCCCCTTTTTGAATGAACCTCAACCCTGTTTCCATAGAAAAGTAATCGCTAATTGGAATATCCACATGAAAACCAGCGTTTAGCAAGGGTCTGTAATTAAATTTATCTTTTTCATCCTGCCATTGGGTCTTCATCTCTGAAGAATAATCGTTGTAAAAATCGGGCTTGGGAAAATAGAATCCGGAATAATTCAAACCAACATAGGGTCTTAAACTAATTTGTGCGTTGCTCGAACTTTGTACTAAAGTGAATAAGCTTAGAACTAAAATTTTGATTTTCATGAATCAAAATTCACAAAACCAAATTAACTATCCTTATTGAAAATCAGTAGATTTAAAAACAATTTTAGGAAAAAATCTATTTTAACGACTGCACCTTTCATTTTTTTTGCAGTAATCCATAATTTCACTAAGGAGTTTACGATAAATTACTAATTCACCATTGTAAAAGGAACAAATTTTATAAATGGGTAACGGCAGTAAAGTATTGATGAAATGAATTATTGATGAAGTGAATTTTGTAATTTAGAAGCAGATCCGATGTTGAATGGAACTACAAATTCTCTCTTTTTCGTACTGCGAACATTTTTAGCACCGATCTGAGGCACAAAAAGCAGGGAGTTTAAACTCCGAAAGAAAATGAAAAACTAACTCCAAGAGTTAGTTTTTCATCAACTTCAATGACTGTCCGTTTTCGAAATGCACATAGTATAAACCAGCGGGCAAAAAGGAAACATCATAGGTATTACTTTCATTGCACGTGAATTGCGCAACCGCTCTACCCTGAATGTCTAAAACTTGAAACTCTACACCTAAACCAAACTCACCCGTTAATGTAAACAAGCCCGGTGTTGGATTGGGTTGCAATCCTAAATTCTGAATTTTTACATTCTGATTCGAAAGAATTCCAAATGCCACCATGTTGGAGTTGATGATGTTATTGGTGGTAGAATTACATGAATTAAATCCATCAATACCGATGTAGTAACGATTAGAACCTTTGGGCGGTTCAAAATCAGAATAGGATTTTACCGTTGCTGAAACAGAAGCAATTTTTGTAAATGCACCGTTGTTGTTGCTTCTAAAAATGTTGTAGGTGTTGATCGGGTAAATCCCAAAATAATCACTCCAATTTAAGTTATTCTCTCCGCTTACTCCTAAATTAGCCGTTAAATGCAAGGTAGTATGTTGGTACCATCTATTTTCTTGTGCAACATTACCGCACGAATCAATGGCATCAATGTAATACGTGTAAGGACGTGTTCTCGGCTTGGACGTGGTATCCAAAAAGAAATCATTTCCCGCTCCGTTTAAATCACCGATTAATTCAAATTCACCGGCTACACTAGATTCTCTGTATATTTTGTATCGAGTAGCCCAATTAACGGATTGCCAAACCAATTTATTCTTACCCGATGCACTATCTACTGTTACCATGCACAAGTTGATTTGTTTCGGCATCTTCACTAGTATATTCACTGAATTCGATTTTACAAAACAACCCACCTTTTCATCTTTAGAGTAGACAAAATACTCACCTGGTTCTTTAGCATAGATCTTATTCCCTAGTTTATAATAGGGATACCAATATGCGTTCGAATCGGTATGATTCGATTCAAGCAAAACTGAATCGCCGAAACAAATGGAGGTGTCACCAGTATACTTGATAGTCACTGGATTGTTATTCACCACATTTACATAAACGGTATCAGAAACGGCTTGACATTTCGACGAAGAAGTTGATTTTGCCCAGTATTTACCGGCTTTATTCACGTAAATAGTACTTTGTTTTTCTCCGGTATTCCATACTACCTCGCTATTGGAATACGCGTACAAGGTTGCAGTATTGCCTTGACATATATCAATGGTAGTCAATCCATTTTCTGCATAGGCAGAAATATATTGATCACCCAATTGTACGGTCAAAGATACGCTCGTATCTAAACATCCCGCAGAATCCAATAAGTACAACTGGTATTGTCCGCTGTAATAAAAGGTGCGATCCGCGGCGGAATATCCATCATTCCAATAAATATAATAGGGCTTGCCCGAATACGTAACTTTTACATCCACACTTTTAGCACAGGTATCAATTTTATTTCCCGAAATACTCAACTTGGGTTTATAGGCATTGGTGAAACAAGTAACCCAAGTACTGTCGAATTGCCCAAACACGGTGGAAGTAACTGACAGACTCAATAAAGTAAAAAGCGCTTTTAATTTCATAATTTGAATAGGTAATATGTACAAATAAACAAAGTGTAATGCTTATAGTTAGTGTTTCTTTGTCACAAATTCGAAAGAAATCTATTTTGTTGAAAATTAAACCCTTAAAACAAACATATATTTCAACAAATGACGAGTTTCTATAATTTTACCGATATAAATGGCCACCCACTCATGAATTAAAGTATGTAACTAGTATCACCATAAAACCGGCATAATTTCATCATATTTGCATTATGGATTGGAAGTCGAACTGGAAAGGAATTGTGTTCTCCGCTGTTTTGGGGATATCCGCCATGATTTTAGAATCATATACGCCAAGTTATTTAAACAGCATCATCCTGGCATTAATTCTGGGGATGGTTGTGAGTAATTTGGTCAAATTACCCACAACTTTGGATTCAGGCATCGGTTATACTTCAGCCAAAATGCTGGAATTCTCAATACTTTTCCTGGCCGTAGGCATCAATTATTCAGAAATTGCAAAAATTGGAGCGAGCAGTTTTATCGGATTGGCTATCATTGTATTGATTGTTTTGGCTGCTACGTTTTATTTATCACAACGCTTTAATTGCCCTGCAAATACGGGCATACTCGTTGGATTTGGAACTGCAATTTGCGGTTCAAGTGCCATTGCTGCTCTGTCTCCATCCCTCAAAAACAAAGAAAAAGAAGATGTAGCCATTGCCATGGCGGTAGTGAATTTATTGGGAACCTTAGGCATGTTGATTTTGCCCGTAATTCTACTTAAATCGGATTTTTCTGCAACTAAAATTGGATTGCTTATCGGGGGAAGTTTACATTCCGTTGGCAACGTAGCGGGTGCAGGTTTTACCATCGGCAAAGAAGCTGGCGATGCGGCAATTACAATAAAATTAGCACGTGTTGCCTTGCTTACACCCGGATTGATATTTATAAATTATTTGATTAATAGAAATACTGCCGGAAACTGGAAAGAATATTTCAAATTACCCTGGTACTTGTTGGGATTTATCCTAGTAACGGTTATCGTTTCATTGGTAGAAATCCCCAAATCCACCATTAAAGAGGTGGAATATGTAGGTAAAATCATTCTCACCGTAGCCATGGCTGCTATTGGTCTAAAAGTGAGTTTTCAAAAACTACTTAAAGCTGGAAAACGCGGTATTGGCTTTGGTTTAATTATCTTCGGATTGCAGTTCGGATTGTTATTGGTGTTGAGTTTGTTTTAACCTTTAACCAAGCACCAAAAAAAAAGTATTAATTACTCAATTCCCTTAAAACACCGTTCCAAAGTTCAATTCGGCGTTTCATGCTTTCAATGGCCCAATGTTCGGCTTTGCACCAACAATCTTCATCATTTCCGCACAATTGAGCCGTCATTTCTAATGCCAGATGAGAATGATGGTCTCCATCAACTTCGATGTGTCGATCCAAATAATATTTGAACGTTTGCACTTGTTCAGGCAACTCTGCACTCAAATCGTTGATGATGGACATGAACATATTAGGAATCAAATCCTCACGCCCAAAAGTAAATGTTGAAGCGGCTAAATACGGCTGATTGGTACGAATGGTCTCAAACGTAAACGATACGAATTGGCGGGCTTCTTCCGGGGTATTCGCTGCATCAAAACAAGAATTCAAAATATCTTCATTCAATTCTGAATCCATTTTTTGTACAATTAACTCTTGAACAAAGTGCTCGATGGGTTGGGTGTTGGCTCCCATTTCTTTCATCGCTTTTAGGTACAATTCAAAATGCGACATTCGTACACCAAATTGATCTACATCCGATTCTTCGCCAACTACGATTTCGTTGATTAAAAAACGCGTTTGTGCATCTCCCACGGGGTACCAAGGTAATTCAACCCGAGTTAAACTGCGCTGAAGGGCTTTTAGTAACGACATAAAATCCCAAACAGCGTAAACATGATACTTCATGAACACGCGAACGTCTTCAGCTGTTTGGATTTTTTTATAAACGGGATGATTAACTATTTGCTCTCTGTACGGAGCTAGTGCCAGGTTGATTTTTTCAAAACGAGATTGGAAGTCCATAATAAATTATGTAAGTAACAAAAAAGTGTATTAGAAGTTTAGCGAATAATGTATTAAAAATGTACTCAAATGTGAATTATAAGTTCAGCGAAGTGTTTCTTTTAACCTTACAGAAGGTGTTGTTTCAATTCAGCGAAAGTGCCCTATTAATCCTCCAGGAAACCAAATTTCCCATCGTTAAAATCATTGAATGCTTGAACCAGTTCTTGTCGCGTATTCATTACAAATGGGCCATGTGCAGCAATGGGTTCACGTAATGGCTCACCACTAAGTACTAACACCTTAGCGTTTTCGACACTTTCAGGTGATTTTTCTATGGTAAATTCCTCCCCTTTGTTGGCAAACAACACAAAATTATCGGTAGGTGCCACGAATTCCTGATTCACGATAATTTCACCTTCGATAACAACAATTGCGGTATTGTAATGAGCAGGAAAGGAATAATGGGCTGTATCACCGGCGTGCAATGATGCGTTCGATAAATGCACGGGACTGAATGTAGAAGCAGGACCTTGGTGTTTTTCTCCGTTAAAATCGGTATAATCTCCTGCAATCAGTTCAATATAACCACCTTTTTCAAGATCCACGCGTTGCATTTTGGCATTTTCAATGGCTTGATATTTAGGGGCCGACATTTTGAACTTACTGGGCAAATTTACCCAAAGCTGAACCATTTGAAATTCTCCGCCGGTTTTGCTAAATTCTTCCTCATGATACTCTTTGTGTAAAACTCCCGAAGCAGCTGTCATCCATTGAACATCGCCTTCGCCGATGATTCCACCTCCGCCAGCACTATCGTGATGCGCCACTTTACCTTTGTAAGCAATTGTAACGGTTTCAAATCCTCGGTGAGGGTGCACCCCTACTCCTTTTGGCTTATCCGATGGAGGAAAAATATGTTTGGAATTATAATCCAACATTATAAAGGGATCCATGCGGTGCATATCTAAACGATAGGCTCCAGGGATGAAGTTATGAACACGAAAACCATCACCCACAAAATGAGGTTCTGGTGGAGATAAGATCAATTCAACTTCTTTCATGATTTACAGTGTTTTTTTGCGCTTTTGGACACCCGATTTTGTTAAACCCCTTATCAAAACGACGGTTTCCCATTTTTCAAGCACATTTTCCTTTAATTATAGTGCAAAGGTACTGCGATTCCAGAAATTTATTGCAGAATAAAGGTACCTGTCCAGCCACCATTATGCGCGGTTAGTCGAATTCTATATACTCCTGGAGGTAACTTTTTTAACATTTCCGATTGAACGTTTAACCTTTTATCATCAACCAGTGGTTTTCCAGATGCAACCACAGCACCATGTACATTCAAAATCTCCACATTTTGTAATTCACCGAATTTCCATCCCCCGAGATCCACAAACAATTCACCTGAAGTAGGAACGGGATAAATAATGGGTTGCGACGTCTCAATTAAGGAATTGCTAACACCATAAACTGTGCGACAGTAGGAAGTATCCTTACAACCCTTTTCTGTTACTTCTACGCTGTATTCACCGTTCAATTTAGGGACAAACAGACGCTGGGTTTCCCCATTTACCACTGCAAATTTATTTTTGCAATCCAACCATTGGTATGTACCACTGTTGGAAACGGCCGTTAATTTATAGCCGTCTTGAGTAACGCCTTTTTCCACTTGAATCACCGTAACATCCCACACGATGATGCTATCACACCCCAAGAAATTCTTTAACGTATCGCGGTATTGTCCGGGAAGAACAAATTTCCTGTTGGGATTTAATGGAGAAACTACAAAGCGACAACCCGAAATCGGAACAACGGTTTGGGATGAATTCAGAATTTTCAAGTCAATGGTGATAATGCTATCGCACAAAGCTTGGTTCAAAATAGTATCTTTATAAATACCTGTTTGATAGAGGGTCTGTCTACCTGAAGGTGACACCCATTGGTTGCAAGCCACCGCTTTGATTTGGGAAAATGTCCACAAAAAATCAAACTCTATTTCGACAATGCTATCGCAGCCTTTCCAGTTTTTCAAGGTATCGTAATAGATACCAGGTTGCTCTATAACAAATTTCCCAGAGGGACTGCTTATGGGTTTATAGCAGGTTTTACGAACGATTTTACTTTTTGAAACTGGGAAAATAGTGGCATAAATGTGAATTACACTATCGCAATTGATAGCGTTTTTCAACGTGTCGTGGTACACCCCAGATTGGGTTATTTTCTTTCCCGAGGGAAGCCAATATTGATGGCATTGCGACACTACGATGGAAGACGTATCCGATCCAATTTTAACCACCCAAGTTACTACACTATCGCAACCAGCGGAATTGGTTAATGTTTCTTTATAAGTTCCACTTTGTTTGTAAACCGTTTTAGAAATGGGAGACACGACACTATCACACACCCAAAAATACTTGGAATAATAGGTTATTTTGTTGATGGTTAGATCTACTTTTATGGAAGAATCACAACCAAAATAGGTAGGTAGGGTATCGTAATAAATTCCTGATTTAGTTAATACTTTTTTCTTACCCGGTAAGGTATATCGTTCACAACGTGTTACGGTTACAGAATCGTGAAAAGATGCGTTTTTTACTAATTTAACGCCTTTTATCCAATTGGATGTTGTACCGGTTAGTGCAAAATTCTTCAACGTACCCACGTTGCCTTGTCCGGAGTAATCGATCAGAGTTTTTACAGCGGTATTGGTACCTGCGGCTGTGCCTTGGTTGAATTTATAGTAGCCCACCAATCCTTTTTCCGGAGAACAGAATTCATATCCACGATTGGCGTTCAATTCACTGATGTTTCTGGCTGTATTCCAGATACGAACTTCATCGATATATCCTTGAAAATACCGAGAATACGATGTTGATGAGTGATTTCCGATTGCTACATTGGTTTTGTACGACACTCCCAATTGAATGGTTGCCGTTAAGGAATCTACTTGAACCCCGTCTACGTAAACCCGTAACTTGGAGCCGTCAAAAGTGCCTGCAATATGATGCCATTGATTTAATTTTAAAACGGCTGATTTGGTAATGCACTCATTCCAAGATCCGTTTCCAATGGTGAAACCCAATTTGCCTCCATCGCCGGCTCGAAACATATACCCTAAATTCGAAGTATTTTCTTCTTTTACCACAATACCGCCTTCAAAAACTTGGGTTTTCCAAGCAGTAGCATAGACCCAAGCCTCTACGGTGATCTTTCCATTATCGCAAGCCAATGAAGAATCTGAACCCAGATCCACCCAGTCGTTGGAACCATCGAAAGCCAGAGCATTTTGGGCGTTAGTTAAGGAAGAAATTAACAAACATCCCCCTAATAGAAACAAACGAAACAACTTACTCATGTTGAGCAAGTTACTGTTTTTTAATTACAATTTTAGGATTTTTTGAAATTGAAGTTCAAGAAGGTCAAGAAGTTTAAAAACCTCAAGATAAATTCAATTCCTGATGCGCGCGCAATTGTAAAACAATAAACTTTGAAGTGGGCGTGTTGCTTTTTTCCGCTACTGAATCAATGGGAACCAATACATTGGTTTCTGGAAAATACGTAGCTGTGCAACCCTGTGGAATGCTGAAGGGTATGATGATAAAGTTTCTGGCTACACGCTCCCGTCCCCCATGAAAATTAAACAAGTCTACACTATCTCCCCCTTGAAATCCCAAAGCAGAAATATCCTGTTCGTTCATAAATATGACCCGTCTTTCATTCGAAATACCTCGATACCGATCATCCAAACCGTAAATGGTGGTATTGAATTGATCGTGGCTCCGCACGGTCATCATCATCAATTCGCCTTTTTTTAATGTTGGCGACTGAAATTGTGCCAAATTAAAATTGGCTTTTCCGGTAATCGTATTGAACTTCCCTTCTCGTGCCGAATTGGGTAAATAAAATCCACCGGGAAGTCGTGCGCGATCGTTGTACAAATCAAAACCGGGAATGGTTCGTTCAATATCCCAGCGAATGTTATCGTAATGCTGCATGTACCGATCCCAATTCACTACAGATCTATTCCCCAATACCGCTTTAGCTAATTCACAAACTATTATGGGTTCACTCTTTAACTGATCCGAAACGGGCTTCAATACTCCTTTCGACATCTGAATTACCCCCATGGAGTTTTCGCATGTTACAAATTGCAATTCTCCATTAAGATTATCGTGATCCGTTCTACCCAGGGTTGGAAGGATCAAAGCTTCTTTTCCGGTGATTAAATGCGAACGATTCAGTTTGGTTGAAACCTGCACCGTTAAATCACATTTTTCAAGCGCCTCTGCGGTATACAAAGTGTCTGGAGTGGCGCTTAAAAAGTTCCCTCCCATGGCAAAAAAGACCTTCACCTTGCCTTCGTGCATGGCCTTAATGCAATCTACCACATCCAATCCGTGTTTTTGAGGCGGTTTAAAGCCGAACGAGCGTTCAATATTGTCTAAAAATGCTTGACTGGGTTTTTCGTAAATACCCATGGTGCGATCCCCTTGAACATTGGAATGTCCTCTCACTGGGCAAGTACCTGCTCCAGGCTTTCCAATACTTCCTTTGGCAATCAGCAGGTTTACCACTTCTTTAATGGTATCCACAGCATTCTTATGCTGAGTCAATCCCATTGCCCAACAAGCAATGATTTTCTTTTTATTTACGATGGATTGTATGGTTTTTTCGATTAGCTCTTGGGGGATGCCCGATTGCTCTACCAACCACTTGTAATCCTGCGACAATATATGTTCTTTCCACTGTTGAAATCCGTGAGTATGTTCCGCAATAAATTCCGGATCTAAAACCGCACCGGGAGCGATTTCCTCTTCCTGCAGCAATCTATAGGATATTGCCTGCATCAACGGTAAATCTCCGTTGATCTTTACTTGTAGAAATGTATCGGTTAGTCGTGCTTTTATTCCCAATGCACCTTTAATGGATTGCGGATCTTTAAATGCCACTAAACCCGTTTCAGGCAAAGGATTGATGGAAATGATGGTAGCGCCGTGTTCCTTTGCTTTTTGCAAAGCACTAAGCATTCGGGGATGATTGGTTCCTGGATTTTGTCCAATTATAAATATAACATCCGCAATATAAAAATCCTCCAACTTTACACTTCCTTTTCCAATTCCAACACTTTCCGACAAAGCAACTCCGGAAGATTCATGACACATATTGGAACAATCGGGAAGATTATTGGTGCCGAATTCGCGAACAAAAAGTTGATATAAAAATGCAGCTTCATTGGATGTTCGACCGCTGGTGTAAAAAACCGCTTCATCGGGATGGCTTACCGAATGGAGGTGATTTGCAATTTTTTGAAAGGCTTTTTCCCAAGAAATAGGGGTATAATGACTTGCATCCGGAGCTAAATACATAGGCTCAGCCAAGCGACCCTTTTTCCCAATTTCATAATCGTTTAAACCACTCAATTCTGCCACAGAATTTTGAGCAAAGAAATCCGCGGTGAGTTTTTTACTCGTTGCCTCTTCTGCAATGGCTTTTGCGCCATTTTCACAATATTCACCTATTACCGAACGATCATCGTCGGGATCTGGCCATGCACAAGAGGGACAATCCACTCCCCCCTTTTGATTGAGGTTGAACAAGGCTTTCAAACCCCGCGCAGGTCCCATTTCTGAAAACACGTGCTGTACCGCCACCTTTACTCCGGTTAAACCGGCAGCAGCATCCGAAACTTCTCGCAGTTTCAAATTCAGCAAACCTTCTGGATTTTCGGGATTGGGATGTTGGTGATTTCTCGTCATTTTCGTTTGAATTAAAGGAGTTGAATCAGTAGATTATGTGAGTATGTTCGGTTTTGGCACTCGTTTTTATAGGATAATAATTTTATTCTGTACAACTTGCAAAGTGTTAATTTCAAGCCAGTTAATCGAGTTTAATTATTACTATTATTATAAATCTATTACTAATATTATAAATCGATATTTGCAATTTCAACAATTTTCAACCTATTGCACAATACTTAACACACGGCGTTGGGATTGGGATAATTATCGCTTTGATCTTCAAATGTATTGTCGAGACAAACAAAATCCTTTTCAATCAACAAAAATAATTCGGCGCCATTGGGTAATTCCAGTTGATGTTGATGTCCAACGGTTTCAGTTTGCGTCCATTCATTGGCCAAATCAACGGGCATTAAAAATTGAATTTGGTTGGGTGATTTCCATTCCGCAGCCAATGATTCTACATCGGAGGAAGCTCTAAGGGTGTATACCAACTCACCTCCCAGCATTTGAGTGGTTTCGGCTAAAACACCGGATTCTGCAAATCGAGATACTTCCGTTTTTGTCAAACGCAATCGTATGGAATTTCCTTTAATTCGAATTTTCATGAAACACAAAATTAATAATTTGTACATCCAAAATACGATTTGTGACAATTTATTACGATTTCTTATTTGCGATATTTGCAAATACTCGATTTCAACTCAGATTATTAACTAAATTTGCCTTTGCTACTTAATATTCACTTAATTTCTTTATGATTTTTAATACAACATCGTGGCGGTTATTTACCGTTTTCATTTTTCTTTATTCGAATGCTGAAGCCCAAGTAGGAATAGGTACATCCAGTCCAGCGGCATCCTCAAAACTCGAAATAAGTTCAACTACTAAAGGATTTTTATATCCTCGAATGACCAACAGCCAAATGTCGGCTATTGTAACTCCTGCTGCGGGATTAACGGTATACAATACCGATGCATCTGCATTATACTGTTACAACGGAACCAATTGGGTTTCAAAGGAAGATAAAATTTCCGGATTGTTTGACTACGATGTTGCTGTTCAGTTAGACAACATCCGTGTGCGCATGCCCAATGGAAACTTGGCCAACTCGATTCAGCTGGCCACCGTTTCTGGAACTTTGTCCATTTCGGGCAGTTGTGAAGTTCTTTATCGAACCTCAGCCACAGCCACGGGAGGTTCCGCTGCCACGTACGACTCATACATTCGTCAGTCGGAAACCTTGACTACCTCATTCATTAATTTCTGGCCGAATTTAGATTTCGGATTTCACGGTTCTACGCAATTACTTCATGTTCTCGATGAAACCAATAATCGTGCATATCACATTATTTTTACTGTGGGTGGCGGGTACTTGAAAAATTTCATTTCCATTAAACGACTTTATTAAAACACATGAAATCTTCAGTTTCTTTTATTTTTCGGGGGATGTTTTTAACGTGGATTACCGTTATAACGTTGATAAACCCCATGGGTTTGCAGGCACAAGTAGGTATTGGAACCAATACACCACACAGTTCTGCCCTATTGGATGTTAGTTCCACCAACAAAGGAGTTTTAATTCCGAGGTTAACTCAAACTCAGATGGAGAATCTGAGCAACCCAGTAGCAGGACTTCAAATCTACAACACCACCAAAAACTGCTTGTATACCTATACCGGTAGTAGCTGGTCAGGTGAAAAGAAGTTCATCAGTAAAATGGTTTATCGCGGGGATACCGTCCAATTGGGAAATATCCGAGTACGTTTGCCGGCTTCGGGAAATTTGAGCGCTCAAATTGCTTTTGTTTCGGGATCCAATTCGATAACGGGAACTTCCTTAAATGCAGCCACCAGCTTAACTTCGGGTACAACGGCAAATTCTTCTATTAGCGGGTATATGCGTCAATCTGAGTCCGTTGGTGCTACGTTTAATTATTGGCAAGCCGGATTGAGTTTTCCATCTCGCGGTGGAACCCAGCAAATTTGGTTTACCGATGAAACCAATTTAAAGTTTTACAAAATTCACGTGATAATCGGTCCCGCAAATCAATCTCAAAGCACCATTGAAATCGAAGAACTACTTTAAACATCCTAACTTTATGCTATTACAAAACTTCAAATATTATTTTATAATCAGTTGCTTCATTTTTGTTACGAACGTAAATGCTCAAGTGGGCATAGGAACCACTTCCCCCAATAATGCAAGCGGATTGGATGTTAGCACAACATCTCAGGGAGTTTTATTCCCCCGAATGACCAACGCTCAAATGCTGTCCATCTCGAATCCTTCAACGGGTTTACAAGTCTATAATACCAACGCCAATTGCATGTATTATTATAATGGTACGAATTGGTTAAGCACGTTGAATGCTATATCGAAAGCGGCCAATGCTGGAGATGTGGTGCAATTAGACAACATAAAAGTACGAATGCCTACTTCGGGAAACCGGTCGCTTCAAATAGCTACGGTTTCCGGTTCCGCTGTCTGGTCGGGATCTTCTAACAACAGCTACCTTACCACTTCTGCAGGAACAACCGGCACGAATGCCACGGAATCCGGTGTCACTTTTGCATCCGTTACATTCAATACCACATTTGCGTATGTTCAAAGTGCGTTAAATATCGGATTTCACGGAAGTACGCAGCGGGTGCTCATCAACGATGAAACCAACAATAAGTGCTACCGGGTAACGTTAGTGATTGGCAACGGTTATTTCAACAATGCCATTGAAATTGAGCGGATTTATTAATCCGATAGAGCAAATTATTTTTTGAGTTTGATTTTTACAATCCAATCATTATGTTTGCTTTAGAAACAATAAAATGGTCGAAAAACATTTTTGGCACAGTTATTGAAAGGCAAGAAACAACAAAACCAAAATCAATTATATGAAAAAAATTACTTCTTTCTTCGCTATCGCTTTTGCGGTTATTGGAATGTCAAAAGCTCAAATGGTAATTGCTGGTGAACAGTTTTCTAAAAACCCAGCTCAGTACAATGGCAGACAGATTACGATTAAAAACATCCAATTGGATTTCTCTAACAATGCAGCAGCTCCAGCTGGTGCGGTAGCTCCTGCACCTCACGGTGGCGCTCCTGGACATGCTCCACTAGCACCAGGTCCTAACGGACAAGGTGCTCAAACCATTACATGCAATCCTCCAAAAGGATTTGTATCTATTGATGTTGACTTCATTGCTGATCCCGAGTACAAAGGTTGTTTCTTTATTTCTCAGGCGCAATACAATCAGTTGAAAACACAAGCAGGTGGACAACGTTTGGATGCACAAATCACGTTCAAAGGTGATGCTCGTATGGGTTACAACATTACTTTGTACAAGATTGGTAAATAATCGTTAGTTAAAAATTAAAACGTTACAGAAGCGGAGCCGATGGCTCCGCTTTTTTTATGGTTTTAAGTAATTGATTTGCTTTCAAAATTGTATTTTTGGGGATAACTCACACCTGATTTTCGATTGTTCACGTTATTGGGTATGTTGTGAATTGCTTTCAAAATTGTATTTTTACGGATAACTCACAACGGCGTTTTGTTAGTTGCACCCCGTCAACTTGTTGTGAATTGCTTTCAAAATTGTATTTTTACGGATAACTCACAACTGCGCTTTTTTCCTTACGTTTCTGTTTACAGTTGTGAATTGCTTTCAAAATTGTATTTTTACGGATAACTCACAACCACTTGGGTTGTAACCACATCCGTCCGCTTGTTGTGAATTGCTTTCAAAATTGTATTTTTACGGATAACTCACAACGTAAAGATTCGTGTGGGTAAACTGAAAACAGTTGTGAATTGCTTTCAAAATTGTATTTTTACGGATAACTCACAACGTTTGTAATTTTGTGTTCGTTATCATATCGGTTGTGAATTGCTTTCAAAATTGTATTTTTACGGATAACTCACAACAATGAATGTTAGATAAAGGTTGTAAATTATGTTGTGAATTGCTTTCAAAATTGTATTTTTACGGATAACTCACAACCGAGCTCGTTGAAGCAAGGGCAATTCTCTAGTTGTGAATTGCTTTCAAAATTGTATTTTTACGGATAACTCACAACTTTGTAATTCGTTGTACAAACCACTACCGAGTTGTGAATTGCTTTCAAAATTGTATTTTTACGGATAACTCACAACATATGCCGAAAGTGGAAGCGAAGTTAATGCGTTGTGAATTGCTTTCAAAATTGTATTTTTACGGATAACTCACAACGTCGGGATTACAGTTACACTGTCAAGTGTAGTTGTGAATTGCTTTCAAAATTGTATTTTTACGGATAACTCACAACGCCATTGGGTGTTTAACGCCATTAATTTCAGTTGTGAATTGCTTTCAAAATTGTATTTTTACGGATAACTCACAACTGATGAAAGCACAACAAAAAACTAAAAGAGGTTGTGAATTGCTTTCAAAATTGTATTTTTACGGATAACTCACAACATATTCCGAATCTGGAAGCGAAGTTAACGCGTTGTGAATTGCTTTCAAAATTGTATTTTTACGGATAACTCACAACCGGAAAAATACACCGAAAAACGGGCTATTGGTTGTGAATTGCTTTCAAAATTGTATTTTTACGGATAACTCACAACCAGAACAAACTCAATCAAATAACTAAATAGGTTGTGAATTGCTTTCAAAATTGTATTTTTACGGATAACTCACAACCGAAAAGCAACAAACAGCAGTAGAACAATGTTGTGAATTGCTTTCAAAATTGTATTTTTACGGATAACTCACAACGAAGAACTTGAAAAAGAGAAAGCTCATAAAGTTGTGAATTGCTTTCAAAATTGTATTTTTACGGATAACTCACAACGCTAAAGACGCGACAGATAAACAAAAGTTGGTTGTGAATTGCTTTCAAAATTGTATTTTTACGGATAACTCACAACAGTTGTATTCGGTGTGATACACGTCGCTGAGTTGTGAATTGCTTTCAAAATTGTATTTTTACGGATAACTCACAACTCTTTGCGAGTTTGTGGGAGAATGTGAAGCGTTGTGAATTGCTTTCAAAATTGTATTTTTACGGATAACTCACAACCATTATCGTTTAAGGTGTTCGATAGATCTGTTGTGAATTGCTTTCAAAATTGTATTTTTACGGATAACTCACAACGAAAAAGGGCGCAAAGTCAAACCACTTGGGGTTGTGAATTGCTTTCAAAATTGTATTTTTACGGATAACTCACAACATCGCCACCCTCGCCACAAGCGAAACACTTGTTGTGAATTGCTTTCAAAATTGTATTTTTACGGATAACTCACAACTTTCGACGTAGACGGCATGAAGTGGAAAGTGTTGTGAATTGCTTTCAAAATTGTATTTTTACGGATAACTCACAACCATATATATATATATATTTCTGTTGACATGTTGTGAATTGCTTTCAAAATTGTATTTTTACGGATAACTCACAACCTGGACGATGAAAGCAAACAGCATCACATGGTTGTGAATTGCTTTCAAAATTGTATTTTTACGGATAACTCACAACCTATGAGCATCAACATGAATTGTGAAATCAGTTGTGAATTGCTTTCAAAATTGTATTT
>CAMDDG010000027.1 GCA_945890895.1 Chitinophaga pinensis
ACCAGATATCCCAACGTAGCAGCGGTTACACTGGTGATGATGATACTCAATTTACTCAAATTGATGAAATCTGGATTTGTGAATGCTAAGTTGGCAACAAAAATCGACATGGTGAATCCAATTCCACCCAACATTCCAGCTGCCCACAACTTTTTCATCGAAATATCTTCAGAAATTTCAGCCCAACCAAGCTTGTGACTCAAAACACTCATTCCAAAAATACCTAATGGCTTCCCTACAAATAATCCAAAGAAAATCCCTAAAGAAATAGGTGAAATCAATTGATCCATCATTTCAACATTTATGAAAATGGCGGTGTTGGCTGCTGCAAACAATGGAAGGATCAAGAATGATACCCAATTAGATAATGCATGTTCGATCCGATTGGCTAACTTTTTCTCCGCATGGGTTTGACGTGGAAGCATAAATGCTAAAACTACACCTGCAATGGTGGCGTGTATGCCCGAATGCAGCATCGAAAACCACAATGCAAATCCTAAAATCACATATACCCACATGTAATGCCAATCTTTTTTATCGGCAATGTACAAAATTGCAATGATTACCAACGAAACACCCATCCATCCCCAAGAAATAGACTGACCGTAAAACAATGCGATAATAAGTATGGCCCCCAAATCATCGATGATAGCCAACGCGGTTAGAAATACCTTCAACGAAGTAGGTACTTTGTTGCCCAACATTCCTAAAATGGCAATGGCAAATGCAATGTCCGTAGCTGTAGGTATTCCCATTCCTGAAATGGTTTCAGGAGAACTTGCATTGAAAACAAAATAAATCAATGCCGGCACCAACATTCCGCCCAAAGCTCCCAAAACCGGCAACATAGCACGTTTTCTATTGGATAATTCACCTTCAACCAATTCCCGTTTGATTTCAATTCCAACCAAAAGGAAAAATAACGTCATCAAACCATCATTAATCCAGTCGGTAATGGAATGATGCAAATGAAAACGATGGTCGTTCCAGCCCAATTCCGTTTTCCAAAGCGAAATGTAATCATTACTCCAAATGGAGTTAGCAATGAACAAGGATGCAGCTGTGAAAAGAACCAACAATACGCCGGACGACTGTTGGTTTTGGAAAAATGCCCGAAATATATGAGTGATTCTCAGTCGTCCGAGTGTTGTATTTTTAGAAGTGGGAGTAGTATCTTTTTTTTGGGACATGATTGTTTGATTTATAATGCACAAAGTTCGACCCAATTAATCGGGTCTTTTTTGATTAACACCTCAAAAATAAAGGTTATTTTCGCACTAATAACTACTTTTTAAAGTGAATTACCCATATTCTATCGAAGATTTACTGTCTGAGTTTCAATCAAAAACCAGGGAATTGAACTCGCATGAATTCTTTATGAATCGGTGTTTGGAGCTGGCTTTTCAAGGAAGTGGTTGGGCGCAGCCAAATCCATTGGTGGGTTCGGTAATTGTTCATAATCAACAAATTATATCCGAAGGATTTCATCGAAAATTTGGTGAAAATCATGCGGAACGAATGGCTATATTGTCATTAGAAAACAAAGAATTATTAAAAGAATCTACCCTGTATGTGAACCTGGAACCCTGTTCGCATTTTGGGAAAACACCGCCGTGTTCCGATTTAATCTGTGAGTATCAAATACCCAAAGTAGTAGTGGGTATGCTGGATCCTAACCCCTTGGTAAATGGAAACGGAATTCAGCGTTTGAAGAATAATGGTATAGAAGTAATTGAAAATGTACTTACCCATTCATGCAACTACCTGAATCGAAAATTTATTGTAAATCAAACTCAAAAACGACCCTTTATTACCTTGAAATGGGCTGAGTCTAACGACGGTTTTTACGCACCATTACCGCGAAAAAAACAGCAAGTAACAGGTGATACAGCTCGGAAATTTACGCATAGATTGCGACAAGTGCATCAAGCTATTTTGGTTGGAATTGGAACTTGGGAGTTGGATCAACCCCTATTAACAGACCGTTATTTTGGAGGACCTCAACCCATTAAACTGGTGATGACTGAGAATGAATTGTGGTGTTTTACCGAGCATTTGAAATGGTCGGGAGGCCTATCTCAATTAACCGAGACAAAATCCGAATGGAATTCACAAAAATTTCATAGAATTCGTATGAATGGTGCGGATTTTAACTCTAAATTTCCATCTAAAGCAGAATTTATTAGCCAATTCTGTTATCAGAATGGATGGAATTCCTTACTTGTTGAAGGGGGAAGCTCTGTTTGGAATGCATTTATTGATGCGAATTTAGTCGATGAATTGGTCGTTTATAAAAGTCGAAAAGTAGAATTGGAGAGCGGATTGCGAGTTCCTGAATTGGATCCAATTAGTCATTCGTTTCAATCACCCATTTGCATAGATTTGGATGAATATGAATACGAATTAAGTCAAAATTCGCTTAAAAATTCATCAGAAATTGCTAATGATAACGCTGAATTCCATTTGAATTCAGATCACAACCGCACAGATTCAGATCAATTAGTACTGTATAGATGGAAAAAGTAATCCCTTTAGCGGCCAGCATAGTCTTGTCTACTGGACTGTTTGCGGTTTTTAAGTTTGTTGGTAAAAAAGGAATCGATCAATTTCCGGTGATTATTGTCAACTATATTACGTGTTTCGTATTGGGAAATTTGATTTTAGGAGACCGTCACATTTTGAAATTAGAAACCATAAATACGCCTGGTTTTTGGCCGTTGCTTTCTTTGGGGATGTTATTTGTAGGAACTTTTTTCCTTATGGCAAAATCCACTCATGAATCGGGAGCTGCTGCAAGTTCTATGGCTTCTAAAATGAGCATGATCATACCCATTTTGGCTTCTGTAGTTTTTTGGGGTGAAGCGGTAAATATTCAAATGATTGTGGGTATTTTTTTGGCAATTTCGTCGGTGTATATAATCAGTACGATGGGATCCAATCTTAATTCCGATCCACATTCACTTCCCCCGAAAAAATTCAACATTGTATTGATATTGGTATTTTTTGGTAGCGGAATGGTGGATACGTTGTTGAATGTATTTAAACAATTGAATTATAATGAGTTTAATAATGAACAGAAGGCAGCACTAACCTTTGGCGGTGCAATGATTTCGGGATTATTGGTTGGGTTATTGAAACGAGCTAGGAAGTCAAATTCCGATGCCCCAAAGAATCAATTGGTTTTAACTTTGATTTCGGGTATCGTTTTGGGAAGCATTAACTTTTATTCTGTGGTTGCATTGTATGCCGCAATTGATGCATTTAGCGACAATACCGCAGTGATGTTTTCTCTGAATAATGTTGGCGTGGTTGTGCTTTCAACGGCAGTGGGTTGGTTTTTTGGAGAGCGCCCTGCGACTCGCGTTTTTTGGGGGATGGGATTGGCAATCTTGTCTATATTAGTTTTGGCTTTTTAAATTTGACGGGTGTAAAATGAGTTTATTTTCCGATACCTACGTAGAGATTGAACGTGCTGCTGAATTTAATCTTCGAGAAAAAGGAAGTAAGTTCTTGGCATACAGTTTTCCGATTCAAAGCGAATCGGAAGTGAAACCATTGCTTACACAGCTTAAAAGTAAGTATCCCGATGCCACTCATCATTGTTATGCCTATGTAATCGGACAATCTTCAGAAGCTCAACGCGCTAATGACGATGGCGAACCTTCTAATAGCGCCGGTCGTCCGATTTTGCGAGCCATTATTTCCCAAGAGCTGACCAATGTCTTGGTAGTGGTAGTTCGTTATTTTGGAGGAACACTTTTAGGGATACCGGGATTGATATCGGCTTATGGAGGAGCAGCTCAAGAGGTTTTGAAAATTTCGGGTCGAATACAGCGACTTCAAGAAGAGCGTTTTTCCATTACATCGGATTTTGAAAAGGAGCAGGAGATTCATTTATTTTTAAAATCCTTTGAATTCCGGATTACCAATCGTGAGTATACCGATCGAGTAACATATACCGTAATGATTCGGAAAAACCAGGTTATGCAGTTTGAGAAAGCGGGGGCAGAGGCGTACCTTCTGGAAGTGAAATCTTTTTAGATTCATCACTTTTTACATCCCCAATGACAAAACGTACATACTTAATTTTTTTGCCTTCTTTGAGCCAAATTTGCTCGTAAAATGTTTGAATATTCAAAAATGGAGGAACGGGAATCATGGAGTAAATGTCGTTGATATTGGCTTGAACAGTTAGTCCGTCTAAAACGCATTGTTCCAATGTGGTTTCGTAAAACAAATCCGAATCGGTTTTTACATTCATTACGGCAGTTGCCGGCATGATTTTGCGATATACGTTAAGGAATCGCCCTGAAACCAATCGTTTGTAGCGTTTTTGAGGTTGCGGATCGGGGAAGGTAATCCAAGCTTCAGAAACTTCATTGGTATCAAAATGCAAATCGGCTTTATCGATTTCAATTCGCAAAAAACGCACGTTGTGCAAACCCTCTTCGAGAGCAGTTTTTGCACCTTTCCACAAACGATTGCCTTTAATATCTACACCGATGTAATTGATTTGGGGATTCATTCGAGCCAAACCTATAGCATAATCACCTTTGCCACAGGCAAACTCTACAACAATCGGATGGTTATTGCCAAATATTTGTGACCATTTGCCCTTGGTATCTGACTTGTAATCAAACGTATTGCTGAACGAATCAAATTCGGAAAACTTTTGCTGTTTATTTTTTCCAGTGCCCATTTCACTGCAAAGGAACGCATATTTTTTGAGACACCGCAGCGATGCCTTACTTTTGCACCCGTGTTTTTATCGCCACAATTACTTTTGCAAGCTTATGTTTCCGGGGCCTTTCCGATGGCAGATCCCGATGAAGACAATCGTATTTACTGGCACACCCCTGAAATGAGGGGCATCATTCCGTTGGATCATCGATTTAAGGTTTCTAAAAATCTTCGTCGCTTATATAAAAGCAATAAATTTGATTTATACATCAATCGCAATTTTGAATCGGTTATTCAAACGTGTGCAGAATTGCGTTCCGACGATACTTGGATATCCCCCGAAATCATGCATGCATATACGGAACTGCACCGAGAAGGTTTCGCGCACAGTTTTGAGGCGTATTACAACGGGGAGTTAGTTGGGGGATTGTATGGCGTGAGTATTCGCAAAGCATTCTTTGGAGAAAGTATGTTTCACAAAATGACGGATGCCAGTAAAATTTGCTTGGTATTTTTGGTGGAATTTCTCCGCGAACAGAAATTTCAATTGCTGGATACGCAATACCTGAATCCACATATTGCTCAATTTGGAGCGTATGAAATTCCCCATGAAGAATATTTGCAGCTTTTGGAAGATGCCATTTCGGTGGTTTAATTTGTGGAATTGAAAGAAATTTAAAATTCCCGAATAGTATCCTTACACAAAATCAAGTTTTTATACCATCCATTTCGATTTAATTGATTTAAATTGCGATGAAATTACCCATTTCAATTCCCCATTTTCATGAAAACCATTGTATCCATTGAAGGTATAAATTACGAAGCCGATCTGAATGAACCTCAATCCTTGAGTTTGGGATTTGGTCCTCAAGCAGAAAATCCCAATGCATTCTTTATTAATCCTGCGGTGTTTGAGCCCATTCGCGTGGGTGATTTTGTGGGAAGTGTGGCTATGGGCAGCGGCGCAAATTGCGAAGTAGTAACCTATTGTGCCCACGGCAATGGTACGCATACTGAATGCCTCGGACATATTACTCCAGAGCGGATTCATTTGCCCGATGTTTTAACTGAATTTCATTTCTCGGCTCAAGTAATTACCGTGGAATTGGCTCAAGAGAATGGTGATTGGGTAATCAATGAGTGGAGTTTACAGCATATTAACTGGATTAAAGCTGAAGCCATTGTGATCAGAACTTTGCCCAATAGTGTCTCGAAAAATTCGCAAATTTGTTCGGGCAACAATCAACCATATTTTACAACCGGTGCAATGCAATTAATGGTGAATCAGGGTTACCAACATCTTCTTACCGACTTTCCATCGGTGGATCCCGAGGAAGATGCAGGAGCGTTGGCTGCACATCGAATTTGGTGGAACTATCCCCAAAATCCCCGAAAAAACGCCACAATTACGGAATTGATATTTGTGCCAGATTCTGTTCAAGATGGACTGTATTTACTCAATATTCAAGTACCCAAGATTCATTCTGACGCCGTGCCATCGCAGCCGGTTCTGTATGGTTTGAAACAGTTGTCAGATTCAGAGAATTAGTTTAAAAAATCAAAACTTACTGTCTAATTAATGTTGTGTCTACGTTGTTGACACATTTACAAAAGCCGATTAAAGCTGCAAAAAATAGTTTGACAACAATATAAAATAGATATAAGTGTTAGACCATTGCATTTTATTAATGTAAAACTGAATTGAAATGAAATTTCCGAAAAAAGAACAATGGCTTTACTTAGCGCACTTCATGGTGTCACGTTATTTTTTTAGGTTTCGGGGGATGGAAATTCAGTCGCAAGATAAATTGCGTTTTGTGTGTGTAAAATGGGATGAAATTGGCGACATGGTTACCTGCATTCATGCATTTAGAATGTTGAAATCTGAATTCCCCAACGCACATATTACAGTTGTTTGTAAACCCTTTGTTAAATCGTTATTGATTGCCGAATCTTCTATCGATGAGATATTTACAGATTTGTCGGATTTATCTCGAGTTAAGTCGGATATCTGGATTGAATTTAGGGGTACTTTTTATTCATTATTTAAAGGTCTTGTTTCCGGGAGTAAACTGGTGTTAACACGTGGATTTGTTAGATTTGTCCAAAGAGGTAAACAGCCGCATGAGCGAGTTACCAATGCTCGAATTATAGCTCCAATTTTGAGTGATGGATTGCAGCAAATTCTTGGATTCAACAAAGATGCTGATGTTGCACTAAAGTCAATTCAAAAATTTGTAGGACTTGACACTTCGGATGAAGCCAAAAAAATGGCGGAAGTTAGATGGGATAATAGTTTTAAATTCGCTTTAATCCACCCCGGAGGACGAAGTTTATTGCGCCGATGGAAGCCAGAAAATTACAAACAAATCCAAAAATACGTATTTGAAGAATACGGTTTGCATTCCGTAGTTTTGGGCTCTAAAGATGAAGAATCTCTGGTAAATGAACTAACTAAAGAGTCGTATACACATGCCTGGATCAGTGAGGATTCGTTATTGGTTTTGTTTGAAGTGATTCAACGTGCTGAGATATTTATAGGAAACGAAAGTGGTCCCTTGCAAATTGCGGATTTAACCAATTCTCCGGCAGTTGGACTATTTGGTCCTGGAGTTCCTAATGTATTTTATCCAAGTAATCCAAGATCTAAAGTGTTGCATTATGTTTTGGACTGCAATCCCTGTGATCAAATAACGTGTGTACGACCTAATGATCGCTGTATTGACCGCATTTTGGTGGCGGAAGTTAAGCGGTCGATAGATGTAATTATGAAGTAATTCAGACGAAACCTTAAAATCATTCGTTAAAAATTTCACGCGTTCGTTTATTGGTTGATCTTAAATGGTATAGTTTTTGCTAGTTTTGAAAAATCATGCAAAAACCTTTCGAAATTGTTGTACTGGGCACATCTTCTGCTACTCCAACGAGAGACAGAAATCCCAGTGGGCAATATGTTCGTATGGATAAGCATTACTTTCTTTTTGATTGTGGCGAAGGAACACAAAATCAAATTATTCGCTACAATTTGAAGCTTCAAAAAATCCGATACATATTGATTACTCATTTGCACGGTGATCACTATTTTGGTTTGCCGGGTGTAGTTACATCCATGGCGTTGTTCAATAGAACAGAGCCTTTAACTATTGTGGGCCCTTCAGCATTGAAATCCATTATAGATCAAATATTGGTAGAAGGCAATTCTAAATTGCCGTTTGAGTTGACCTTTATCTCCAGCGATCAATCTCCAGAAGGATTACTTATCAAACATCCCGATTACGAGATTCACACCGTTGAATTGCAACACAGAATCCCTTGCAGAGGTTATATTTTAAAAGAGCAAGGTCCAGAAAGACGCATCCACGTAGAACAGTGCGAATCTTTGGGCATCCCAGTAAGCTATTATGAACGTTTGAAGATGGGAGAGGATTTTGTTTCTGGGGATGGCACTAGGATTCCCAATGACGTGTTAACAACCGCTGGGTATAAAAATCGAAGTTTTGCATATATTTCCGATACAATCTACGATGAGCGAATTATTCCGTTCATACAGAATGTAGATTTTTTGTATCACGAAGCAACATTTTTACACGATCGAATTGAACGGGCAAAGGAAACATTTCATTCAACAGCTAAGCAAGCAGGCATCATTGCACGGTTGGCTGAGGTAGGAGAATTGATGGTGGGACATTACAGCGCGCGATATACCGACCTTTCCGAATTGCATGCTGAAGTGATGTCGGAGTTTGAGAATACACAATTGGCCATTGAGGGAAAAACCTACACTGTAAGCTCGGGTTTGGCCAAGAAAATGGATTCGGAATGGGTAACTGCACTCAATTCTGAACACCCTGTTTTTCGTGCATAATTCAACCGATTTTTCACCGATTTTGAACGTATTTTCGTAAGAACCTATGGTTTCTGAACGCAAATCAAAATCTAAATCTAATTCTTCGAGCACCGATTTTTTAAAGGAAAAAGCCGCCGAAAAAAATGACCAAATTTCCAGTGGTGAAATTTTGGAAGCTGCTTCCCTTAAAAACGACACCACTCGCAAGGTGCTGGGATTTTTGATTTTGGTTTTTTCGGTGATTTTATTCATTAGTTTTATTTCTTTTTTCTTTTCTTGGAAGTACGATCAGAGTTTCTTAGCTGACGGTGATTGGAATTTATTTAAGGAGAATAATGGACACGCCGAAAATGCTATGGGCTATTTAGGAGCCAAGTTGGGGTACTTTTTTGTTCACAATGGTTTTGGATTAGGTGCTTTTTTGCTATTGCCGTATATCGCATTGAGCGGAATGTACTTGTTATTTGATTATCGTCCGTTTTCTTTGTTGCGGATATTGATTCACACATTGCTGTTTGCCGTTTGGGTGTCTTTGTTTTTGGGATTTGTATTTCAATGGTGGTTCCCCTTATTAGGTGGAACATTTGGATATTTCGGCATTCAACAAATTCAGAATAGCTTAGGTGTAATTGGTGCTGTTTTAGTACTCATTGTATTCGCTGTAGTCTATTCGTTTGTTTTTCACAACGCCAATCCTTTTGCACGATTAAAAATTAAGCCCCGCAGTCCCATCATCCCCCGAAACGAAGAAAATATACCTGACATCATAGAAAATGAGAATGAAAATGATGTCCAAAATTTAAATACATCGGGACTTCGGACAACGCAAGTAAACGATGAACTAATTCCATTTGATATGGAAAAAGCACCTGAATCCGGGAGTGTACACGTGCCAAAAATTATTGAAGATGAAGAGCGTTTGCATTCTCATGGATTGGATTCGGATGAAGAGTCAGACGATTTGGAGTCGGATTTGGAACTCGAATCGTACGATTCTAGTCAGTTGGGTGGTATTACATTAAAGAAACTTGAACCGGAAACAACGCATGAAGTGGCACCGGATGTGTTTGTATTTACAGAAGATGAAGATGATTTGCCGGTAGATGAAAATACATACCATCAGGAAATTCAAGAAGCTTTGGACGACGTACCCGTTTTTCGATTTTCTCACGAAGATGCTGCGGAGAGTTTCAGTACAAATCATAATTATGTTCCTGAATCCCAAGATGCCCGTTCAGTAAATACACCAACACAAAATCCGATACATCCCCATGGTACATCACAAAACAATCCGGATGTTAACCTTCAAAAATCTAACTTGAACCCAAATTCTGCCCAACCCAATTTGGGATTTGAGGTGAGTATCCCCAAAAGCGAAGAAGAATCGGGAATTCAAGAGGTCGATTCCTCGATAAAACCACATTATGGAAGCATCGATTCGGAATACGATCCCAAAGCCAATTTAAGTAATTATCGATATCCAACCCTGGATTTATTGACCGATTATGGCAATAAAAAGCAGGATGTTGATTTGGATGAAATTGGAAAAAGTAAGAAGTTGATTGAAGAGACCCTGTTGAACTATAAAATTGGGATTTCAACCATTAAAGCTTCAGTAGGGCCAACAGTTACGCTGTATGAAATTGTCCCTGCACCAGGGGTGAAGATTTCTAAAATTAAAAATTTAGAAGACGATATTGCATTAAGTTTAGCGGCGTTGGGTATTCGTATTATTGCACCCATTCCAGGAAAAGGCACTATTGGTATTGAAGTGCCCAATCGCAATCCGGAAATGGTTCCGATGAAAGGAATTTTGGCCAGTAAAAAGTTTCAAGAATGTGATTTCCAATTGCCGGTAGCCTTAGGTAAGACCATCTCCAACGAAATTTTTATTGCTGATTTAGCTAAAATGCCCCACTTGTTGATGGCAGGAGCTACTGGACAAGGTAAATCCGTAGGATTGAACGCAATTTTGGTGTCTTTATTGTATAAAAAACATCCCGCTTACATCAAATTTGTTTTGGTGGATCCCAAAAAGGTAGAGTTAACCTTGTACAATAAAATTGAACGACATTTCTTGGCAAAATTGCCCGGCGATGGCGATGCCATCATTACCGATAATCAAAAGGTAATCCATACGTTGAATTCACTGTGTGTGGAAATGGACGATCGCTATAAATTACTGCAAGATGCGTTTGTACGTAATATTGTGGAATACAACGCTAAATTCTTGGATCGAAAATTGAATCCCCAAAACGGACATCGCTTTATGCCCTATATTGTGGTAGTTATTGATGAGGTTGCGGATTTGATGATGACTGCGGGTAAAGAAATTGAAATACCCATTGCGCGTTTGGCTCAGCTGGCTCGTGCTATTGGAATTCACCTGATTTTGGCAACTCAACGTCCTTCGGTTAACGTAATTACAGGTATGATTAAAGCCAATTTCCCTGCTCGAATTGCATTCCGAGTTACATCGAAAATCGATTCCAGAACCATTTTGGATGCCAATGGGGCCGATCAATTAATAGGAAAAGGAGATATGCTTTATAACGGAGGTAATGAAATGATTCGACTGCAATGTCCTTTCGTAGATACACCCGAAGTTGAAAAGATAGTTGACTTTATTGGAGAGCAAAGAGCGTATCCAACGGCATATATGCTTCCCGAGGTCCAAGATGAAACTGTGAGTACGGGAGGTGGTGATTTCGATGCCAGCGATCGCGATCCTATGTTTGAGGATGCTGCACGTATTATTGTCCAGAATCAAGTGGGGAGTACCAGTATGATACAACGGAAATTGAAATTGGGTTACAACAGAGCAGGCCGTTTAATGGATCAATTGGAGGATGCTGGAATCGTTGGTCCAAACGTAGGAAGTAAACCCCGTCAGGTTTTATTGCCCGATGAGTATGCTTTGGAACAGTTTTTGAATAACTTGAATGGTTAATCTGAACAATTCGATGAGCGTTTACCATGCTTAACGATTTTAACTTAAATTTGTAAAATTAGAATTATGAAAAAAATGAATGCAATTGCGACCTCGGTTTTGGTCCTGGTTTCTTCTTTTTGGGGGATGACTTTACAGGCGCAGCAAGATGCTAAATCCAAAACCATTTTGCAGAACGTGAGTCGCTTATATAAATCCTATTCGACCATTACAGCCGACTTTACCTTAACCACCAAAGCGGCTAAACGCAAACCCGTGAGCAGTACAGGTAAATTGTGGACCAAAGGACAATCATTCAAATTGGCGTATGCGGATCAGGAAATTTTTTGCAATGGTATTACCATTTGGGCTTACAGTCCAGATGATGCGGAGGTAACAATTGAAGACGTTAAAAAGCGCACCAATAATATGGAACCCAGTGAATTGTTTACTTTTTATTCCAAAGGGTTTAAAGCCAATTACGAAGGTCCAGTAGCATCCGATGATGGAAAAGCCATGCACGATGTTTTAAAATTGGTTCCCAAGAAGAAAGAAAAGTATTCGTATATCAAAGCGGAAATTGAGCAAGGAAGCTACAAGATTAAAAAAGTAACTCAGTATTACAAAAATGGAACTGAGGTGATAATTGCAGTTACGAAAGTTGTGCCCAATACCAAATTAGACGATGGATTTTTTGCATGGAATGCATCTGCACATCCCGGTGTAGCATCGGTAGATTTGAGAAAAACCAATCCCGTGGTAAAGCCGGGTCCGAAGAAAAAATAAGAAATTGATTGCATAAACAGGCGAATAAAAAAGGCGAATAAAAAAGGCGAAACCGAGGTTTCGCCTTTTTTGTTTTATCTATTTTGTTCTGGTATTAGTTGTTGAGAAATACAACATACAGAACTGTAAATCAAACTACAAGTTGAATTACATTTTTCCGTTCAAAACATCGAACATTCTTTGTCCGATTTCTGCTGGACTTTCAACAACGTGAATTCCGCATTCACGCATGATAGCCATTTTTGCTTCTGCTGTATCGTCTTTACCACCAACAATAGCACCAGCGTGACCCATTCTACGGCCTGGAGGGGCAGTTTGTCCTGCGATAAATCCAACTACGGGCTTAGTACCATTTTCTTGGATCCAACGAGCAGCTTCCGCTTCCATACCACCACCAATTTCACCAATCATTACGATACCGGCAGTTTCTGGATCATTCATAAACATTTCAACCGCTTCTTTCGTAGTAGTACCAATGATTGGGTCTCCACCAATTCCGATTGCAGTTGATTGTCCTAAACCTAATTTAGTTAATTGGTCTACCGCTTCGTAAGTCAACGTACCCGATTTAGAAACTACACCGATGTTTCCTTTTTTGAAGATAAAACCAGGCATGATACCGATTTTTGCTTCACCGGGTGTAATGATACCTGGGCAGTTAGGGCCAATTAAACGACAGTTTTTACCAGCGATATATTCTTTTACCATCACCATATCCTTAGTTGGGATACCTTCGGTGATACAAACGATTACTTCGATACCAGCATCTGCGGCTTCCATGATAGCGTCGGCAGCGAATGCAGGAGGAACAAAAATAATGCTCACATTAGCTCCAGCTTCTTTAACAGCAGCAGCAACGGTGTTGAAAACGGGACGATCTAAATGAACGCTACCACCTTTTCCTGGAGTTACACCACCAATTACGTTGGTGCCGTATTCAATCATTTGTGTTGCATGGAATGTACCTTCATTTCCGGTAAAACCTTGTACAACTACTCTCGAATCTTTATTTACTAAAATGCTCATGGGCTAAAATCTAGCGCGAAAATAACGCTTAAGGCGCAAATTCCCAACTAGGTAGGTTAATTCTGATGCAGGTTATGATTATTTCTCAATCAATGAAGTGATTTCTGAACTCAATGGCGAAGTTGTTGAAGCAAAATATCCCATTAATTCACCTTTTTCATTAATGATGTACTTATTGAAATTCCATTTAACTTCGGAATCTAAAACTCCATTTTGGCTTTTTTGAGTTAACCATTTATATAACGCATGTTGTTCTAGCCCTTTTACATCTAGTTTCTCGGATAATGGAAACGTAACACCAAAATTCTTCTTGCAAAATGCAGCAATTTGCTCTCCATTGCCGGGCTCTTGTCCGCCAAATTGATTGCAGGGAGTTCCAATAATTACTAATTTTTCAGGATATTTTTCTTGCAATTTTTGCAATTCTTCGTATTGAGGAGTGAAACCACATTCACTTGCAGTGTTCACTACCATGATTTTTTTACCCTTGTATTGGGCCAAATTCATGGGTTTTCCGTCAATGCCATTTACTGAAATTGAGTAAAATTCTGCGGAAGGCTTTGACGTGCTCGATGTTTGAGCGTCAATGGTTTTGGATTTGCCGAAAAAACATCCTGTTAATACGGCAACTATGCCAGAAGCAAAAAGCTTGTGTTTAATGGATTTCATATGGATTTCAAATTTAATTATTTCGCGAATTGGAGTTGACAATCTTTTCTGTAAAACTTGTGTTCTTTTGATATTTTTAGGAGAAATCTCTTTTGTAGATACTTCAAAGTACATATCCTTGTCAATATTCGGTAAACAAACAACTCAATCCCTCATTTGGTTTAACGAATTATCCCTATTTTCGTATTTATGAATGGTTTCAATCGATTTGGGGCAGATTTTAATCTGAAAAGTTTTAAAAATAGCGTTTTTTCCTGGTTTTTTGGGATGCTTTTAACCGCTGCAGTTCTATTTTTTGCATCCTGTGAAGAAGAACCACCCGCTATTAGATCCAATGAAAAACCACTTTTGGATACTACCTATACTTCTGCACCACCATCCCCACAAACCAAAAAAGTTTTATTAATTGATATCACCGGCGTTCGTTGCTCTAATTGTCCTCGTGCGGCAGAAACGGCTAAAAACATTGCAAACTCCAACTCAGGGAGAGTAGAAGTACTTGCTGTTTATCCGCATATCGGATCGGGTGTTTTAACCAATCCCTGGGATGGCAATGATACACTTGTTTTGCCAGAAGCGATCGATTTGCTGGTAGCTAAACCAACTACACTACCACGCGGAATGGTAGACAATATCGAATTTAACGGTAATAAAATCATCGATGAATTGAATTGGTCTACAGCCGTTTCCAATCAAATCACCAAAACAACTCCGGTGAATTTGGAAATTGTGTCCCAGTGGTTGTCCTCAGAAGATAAAGCGAGAATTCAAATTAAAGCAGTAGCCAATCAAACCACAACTCGTAAACTTAGTTGGGTTATTGGTATAATGGAAGATAAAATTGTTGGAAAGCAATCCGACTCTCGTCTTTCCGGAGGAATAGCAGAAGAATACGAATTCGAACATGTTCTCCGTCAGGTAATTACCTCTACCTCTGGCGATATAATTGCAGAGCAAGGTTTTACATCCCCAGGACAAACACGCGAAAAACACTATTTTGTGCCCAGAAAATCCAAATGGAAAAAAGAAAACCTTAAATGCATCGTGTGGGTGATGGATGCAGATACGAAAGAAGTTCTTACGGTTGCATCCACCAAATTGGTGCCTTAAACATCTTTTGGGCATCATTTACATACTTATTTCGCAAACCTGATTTCTGCCATGTCATGATTACTTGGGAAGATGCAAAATTTGGGTTTAATGCGCATTTAAAACTCGAGAAATCACTGAGTGCAAATAGTGTTGAAAGTTATTTGCGTGACATTGAAAAACTGGAAATTTGGGGTATTTCACAGGGCATAACGATACCCAAATCGTTCACACGTAAGCAGCTAGAACTATTTTCAGCATCCATCGCCGAAATTGGATTTCAACCCAGTTCACAAGCCCGAATAATTAGCGGAGTGCGGGCTTTTTTTAAATATTTGCTCCTCGAGGATTGGATCCAAGAAAGCCCCGCAGATTTTTTAGAACCTCCGAAATTAGGACGAAAATTACCCGTAGTTTTAAGTCCCGAAGAAATTGATTTAATGATTGCCACTCTCGATCGAAGTACGGCAGAAGGGGAACGCAATGTGGCAATTTTGGAAACATTGTACTCATGTGGTTTGCGTGTATCTGAGGTGATTAATTTGCAAATGACCCAAGTGCATTGGGAGGAACAATATGTGCAAGTAGTTGGGAAAGGTAACAAAGAACGATTGGTGCCAATTTCACCCAGAGCACTCAAGCACATTAAGTTGTATGTGAATCATTGGAGAAATCATTTGGAAATTGAGAACGATTCCAGGAGTTTGGTGTTCTTGAACCGACGCGGACAAGGTTTATCGCGGCAATCGGTATTTCTATTCATCAAGAAAGCAGCCTTAATGGCAGGAGTCAAAAAGAATATTTCACCGCATACCTTTAGGCACAGTTTTGCCACTCATCTGGTAGAAGCGGGCGCTGATTTGCGTGCAGTTCAAGATATGTTGGGCCATGAATCAATTACCACCACTGAGATTTACACCCATTTGGATCGGGGATTTTTGGCGGAAACATTGCTTCAGTTTCATCCGCGAAGCAGTTGAAATATTACTGATAATGAGAGGATTAGGGAAAAACATGGGCGTTCTTGAACCGTGGTTTTTTCCATTCGCTAAAAGTTGATTTTCCTTTCAATTAAAGTAGCATTTTCCTTTCGCGTAAAATGAAAAGTTTAGATTGTGTATTTACCTAAACCAATTGCTCCAAGTCTTTTTCCCCTTAAAGAAATAACCCAAAACCAGACTGTGGTGTAAGATTCCCGTTAGTTCTTTGAGTTCTTTGGGATGTGGATTTCGGGGGAAGTTATGTCGGTGTTGGTCAAAATATCGGTGAGCTTTGATAATTTGCCACATGTGTTTGGGTTTTCCTTGAATTAAGAAAAAGATTCCCGCTAAACCGTCAAAAAGTTTGCGTTCCAAAATGCGTTTCTCCCGGATAGAATCCGGTAAATTTTTATGAAGCATCAACAATCCATTCCGAAAATTCAAATAGGTTTTTCTTGGATTTTGATTGGATAAAGTGGCACCTCCCATGTGAAATACTTGACTTCGTGGACAAGCGTAAATTTCGTATCCAAGAGTTTTTAATCGCCAGCACAAGTCTATTTCTTCCATGTGAGCAAAAAACGCTTCATCCAAACCATTGGCTTCTTCCCAACAAGTTCGTTTGATAAATAATGCTGCACCCGAAGCCCAAAAAACGGGCAGTGTTTCGGTATATTGATTGGAATTATATTCTACATTTCCGAAAATTCTTCCCCTACAAAAAGGGAAACCAAATACATCCATGAATCCACCAGCAGCTCCTGCATATTCAAATTTGCTGCGTTGAAAATAATCCAATATAGCGGGTTGAGCCGCACCAAAGTTGGGTTGAGATTGTGCTAGTTGGATCAACGGTGGCAACCAATTTTCAGCAGGTTCAGCATCGGAATTGAGTAGTACAAAGTAGTCGGCAGACCTGTTTTGTAACGCGCGATTATAACCGCCAGCAAAACCGGTATTGGATTCCAATTGGATTAATTCAATATCTGGGTGGTGCAATTTTACCCATTCCGAACTTCCGTCGTTGGAGCAATTATCGGCAACTACAATACGAACACCCGGATGTTGAGAATATTTAATTACTTGGGGAAGGCATTGAGCCAAAATCTCCTTTGTATTATAATTCAAAATTACAACATCTATACTGGGGTAGGTAGAGGCTGAGATATTTTGTTGGACAGAATTGGAATCGAGCGACATTTTAAGGCTTCGAATTTACTTGAAAGGCATGAAAATAAAACGAGTATTTTCTCCCGATAGCCATAAAACGCAATAATTTTTGGAAGGATCACCGTACGCTTTTTTGAAGTCAATAAATCTTTCTTGTTGGATAATATTCAATTCAATGAGTCGTTCAATGGTAGTTGCATTCAAACTATATTGAAATCCGTATTCGATTCGATCAAAAAGGAGTTCACCAATTTGTGCATTTTCCTGATGTGCTACGAAAACAGGGAGTTCCGTAAATTGGTGTTGTATCATCTCAGTAGATACTTCCTTAAGTTCAGCATTTAACTGAACTAACTGCAACTTTAAGTTTTCTAATTCTGAAGATAAATTCCCTTGTGCATTCATAATGACATTGGATTGAGCCGGTCTTGTTGGAATGTGAATTTGATTTGATTATTTGAATTGTGGGCTCATTGTATATTTAATAGGCCCACAATTGGTTTATTTCAAAATTATTTTGCGTGTTGTTGTGCCAATTCCAGGAGATTGTACTTGAACAAAATACCAACCCTTGGGTAAATCAGAAACATTCACCTTATCGCTCATGGTACTTGGATTGCTGGTATTGGTTTGGCGTAAAACTTCCATTCCATTCATGGATAGTAATTTTATTTCAGAAATTGGATGTATGGATTTTACCTGAATGTAATCGCTTGCTGGGTTGGGATAAACCATAAAACTTAAATCGTTGTTTGGTTTTTGTGTGCTTGTGTAACGATCTTTTAATTTTAGATACCACATGCCACGACCGTGTGTAAAGGCATAAAGCGCGCGGTCGGAATTGCGAATTTTAACCTCGTGAACCGCTACGTTCGGAATGGTCATTTCTTTTTCCCAAGTTTTACCACCATCTAGTGTGTAATACAATCCAAAATCAGTTGCGGCGAAGATATAATGTTCTGGATTCCAAGGATCTACAGCCACTGCATTCACGGGCAATCCTTCGGGTAAATTTCCAGAAATATTCTCCCAAACGGGTTTAGCGGAATCTAAATTACTCACTTTCCACAAACGAGGTTGATTGCTGTTGTTTGAAAAAGCCACAAATATTTGATATTTATTTTTCGGATTAACTTCAATAAAATTCATGAAGTCATTGGTAATGCTGGTTGGAGCTGAACTGTTGAAGTTCACTTCCGTACCAATGGCAGTGGTGGCGCTTTCTAATTTATACAATTGTGCAGCCCCTCCGCCGTAATACAATACCGGATTTTCGTCGTTGCTTATACCAATAGCCTTAATACTCGAACGGTTGGTGGTATTGGTCTTTTCCCAGGATTCACCTCCGTCATTACTTCTATAAACCCCTCTATTTGTTCTGTAAAACAATTGATATTGATTCTTTTCATTCATTTGATAGGCATTGATGAACGAAACACCATCGGTTTCAAATTGTCCAAAATTATTGATGTTGGATGAAAATGCAGAGCCTGAATTGAAGTTGTCAAATCGATTGATTCCCGCATTTTGATAGGATACATAAGCTACAGATCCATCCTGCAACCCAACGTGGCAATAGGCTCCGTCTCCACCAAAAATTTGTGAAGACACATTCTTACCGGTAGCGAAATGTGTGCCATTGTCTTGAGCACCCGCTACCGCTTGCAATTTTTCATAACCTGGAGCACCCGCGTAAAACTGAGTTACTTTGTATCCATTGTTAACCGTTGCAATGATGTTGGATGAAGTCCATTTACAATGGTGCAAACCACCATCTGTTCCAACTAAGTATTCGTCTTTAGCCGAATTAAATCCAGCAAAACTATGATGATCCGAATGGGTACCGTTTAATGATCTCCATGTTTGGCCACCATTGGTAGAATATTCAGCATTCACGCCGCCTGCTACCACTCGGTTGGTGTCGTGATTACTCACACCCAATAAAACGCAATACGATTGATATCCGGATCCCACACCATCTGGGTTGGTAATAGAACGCCAAGTTTTACCGCCGTCGCTACTTTTATAGCAGGCTTGAGAGGCGTCATAGAATCCGTATCCCTCGAATAAAGCGTAAACAACATTCGGAAAGTTATAACTAGAAGCCAATTGAATTCGGCCAAACGATGCCGGTTTATTTGGAAAGGTAACAGTAGTAAATGTTCCAGGTTTTCCGGAGGAATCCGAATAAAGAACTCCGCTAGAGCGCAGTGAAATCAAAACACGACCCTTAGGTAACGCCAAAACATCGTTGACTTGCTTGCTTCCACCGGTGTATGATGCCGACCAAGTTTGACCTCCATCTAAAGTTCGCCATAAGCCATTGTTGTGAGTGGCTACGAATAATGTAGATGAATCATCGCGTGAATGGTCGATGTCCCAAATTGCATCGAAACCAGTGATTCCCACGGAAGAAGGCAATTGTTTAAATGACTTTCCTCCATTAAAGGATTTGAAAACCCCGTTTCCGTTTACTTCTGCTGAGTTAGCACGACTTTCACCGGTTCCGTAATAAATGGTATTGGGGTTAAAGGGGTTGGACGTAATGCAACTGGCCATCAATGATACCTCGTGGTCATTTACGGGCAACCAAGTGGCCCCCTTATTTTCAGACCTCCACAAACCACCAGAAATAGCAGCAGCCAGAATGATGTTGTCGTTTTTGGGATGCACCCACACCGAACGAGTTCGACCACCTACAGCGCGAGGCCCTAATTCAATGATGGTATCGAAAATGGGGGAGTGGTTTCTTTTAGTTATTTTAGTTTGATCCCATTGATGCCATTTCTGACGCATCCAGGAAGGAATTTTACCTTCGGCATCCTTTTTTTCTTCAAACCATTGGTCGAAATATCCGGGATTTTGTCCAAAATGTAAAGGAGCTTTTTTAGGTGAAATGGCCCAACCTATACCTGCTACAACAGCAAAAATGGATACAGAACCGATAATTATGTTTGTTTTGGGGGATGTTAAACGCGTTTTTGAGAAAAAGTCCATTAATACAAAGATAAGAAAAACGGGTGGGGCATTCATTCGTAACCGGGAAGTTGTGGAGTTTTTTCGTCAATTTTTTGTAATTCTTTAATTGTGAAATATGATGCTATATCCTTAATTTTGATTTAAATGAGAAAAATTAAACTGATTTCAGCTGTTGCTGGAGTGCTCTTAGTTCTTTATGGCTTGGTTTGGGTTTCCCCCTACAACTATTTGTTGAAAGGGGTCAAAATGACCTATTTACAAGGTGAATCGTCTGCGCATTTTTTAGATTGGAAGGGTTTTGATTTGAGAACCGTCCAAAATTCCCCCGAGAAAATAAATAGAATTGAAACGGTTGAAACGGCTCAATCGGTAGAGTTGCAATCCTCTGAACTGAAAAGTATGCTGGAAAAAACACATTCGGGCAGTTTTTTGGTGTTGAAAGACGGTAAAATTGTGTGTGAAAAGTATTTCAATGGTATCAGCGATACCAGCCATCAGAACTCATTTTCAATGGCCAAAACCGTAATTACCCTGCTAACGCAAATTGCCATTCAGAAGGGATATATTTCCTCCTGGGATGTGAAAGCTGCAGAGTTAATTCCTTGGGTGGGCGAGGGTTCAGCCAACGCGGATTGGATCCAAAGTTTAACATTAAGACATCTCAGTACCATGACTGCGGGACTGGAATACAACGAAGGATATGTCTCTCCATTGGGAATTACAGCTAAAAGTTATTATTCTTCGAATGTGGAATCGGTTATGCGCTCAGTTCCTATAATTCGTGAACCAGGAAGTCAATTTGAATATCAAAGTGGCGCAACTCAATTACTGGGATTCGCATTGCTTGCTGCAATTTCCGATGAATCCAATGAGAAAAACGGCAGAAAACGCTACGGACATATTGCCGATTTCGCAGCAGAACAATTGTGGCAACCGTTGGGAATGGAAGCTTCTGCATTTTGGTCGCTCGATAGAGAAAACGGAAACGAGTTGGCTTTTTGCTGTTTGAATGCAATCAGTCGCGATTTTGCTAAATTGGGTTTAATGGTGTTGAATCAGGGAAGATGTAATGGACAGCAAATTGTGGATTCGGCATTTATTGAAATGGCGTCTAAGCCATTTAAAATGCCCAATTATGGACATTCGTTTTGGTTGGCACACAAAGGAACCGATGCTGAAAATGAGTTTCATTATTTTCAAGGGTTGAATGGACAGTACATTGCTATTGTTCCCGAAAAGAATATGGTGGTAGTGCGAACTGGGCACGGCATCGATCGTGGTACCAATAATGATGATAAGGTATTTCGTTGTGTTAGAACTTACGTAGATGAGGCAGTAAAGCAGTTTGGGAAGTGATTTTTAAAGGATTTCGATATAAATAATCTCATTGGTATTTGAAAGCAGACTGATTGAATAGAAGAAGATTCAAACTAAACTGATTTCAGAGAGTTCTTTTCCGATGGTTTGAATTCCCTTGATGATTTTCTCAATCTGTTTGGATGAGGGCTGTTTTTTTCCCCGAACATATTGAGATAATAGCGTAGGATTCATTCCAATTCTTTTTGCTAGAAATGTGGCGTTTAACACACGATAATATTGAAAAAATTGCTTCAAATCCAAATTTAGTTGGATATTCTCTGAAGTGACGAAGTAACCCGTATCATTCAAAGCCAAATTTAAAGCCTCTAATAGGTTAGTTTGTAATTCTTGAATTGCTTGACCTGTAGTAAAAACTCCCATTTCCTCATTGTATGCAGAATAACCGGTATCGGTTTTCTCAACGATGACTTCGATTTTTTTTCTCAACGATTTCATCTTCGTTTAAATTTTGATTCCTGCTTGCTTAAATAGCTTTTTTTCTAATCCTTTACCTAGTTCTTGACTTCCATTGTTGGGGAAAATTATCGTTCCTGTTTTTGTCGTATGTATTAATTTCACATGCGACCCTTTCTGAGAAACGGGATACCATCCATCTTGCAAAAGAATTCGAAAAGCTTCTGAGCACTTCACTTACAAAGGTATAAAAAAATTGACTTTTATTTTAAAAAATTCGATAGATGATTTCTTTGATCGAATATTCGAAATTAATCAAAGTCATAAGGTAAGTTGATGATATATATCAATATAATTCAATTAGTTTTTGCGAAAATTGCAAAAAATAGGCGAGATGAGGTTTCACTTGCTAAATTATTGAGAAAAGTGTTAAGCAGAATAAAAAGTAATTGCAATAAAAAACATGCAATGAAAAACCCCGTGGATTGCCACGGGGTTTTTTATTATGATAACTCTGCAACTTTCTAAAATTCAAAACATGAATTTCTAAAGCATCAGGAGGTTCCCAAATTTAGAACAGATCCTAATTTTTAAGCTACCACCGATTTACGGATGATATTCAATGCACCACCTTCTTTGAACCACTCGATCTGTTGATCGTTGTAACTGTGATTCACTGTGATGGTTTCAGAAGTACCATTGTCGTGATTCAACACCAACTGCAATGGTTTCTCAGGAGCAAATTCAGTCAAACCAATGATATCGATGATATCATTTTCTTGGATTTTATCGTAATCTGCTTTGTCAGCAAATGTCAACGCCAACATACCTTGCTTTTTCAAATTGGTTTCGTGAATACGAGCAAATGATTTAACCAATACAGCTCTAACGCCTAAGTGACGAGGCTCCATAGCTGCGTGTTCACGACTTGAACCTTCGCCGTAGTTTTCATCACCTACTACGATACTTCCAATTCCAGCAGCTTTGTATGCGCGCTGTGTAGCTGGAACGGCTTCGTAGTTGCCGGTTAATTGGTTTTTCACTTCGTTGGTTTTTTCGTTGTAGAAGTTTACTGCACCAATCAACATATTGTTCGAAATGTTGTCCAAATGTCCACGGAATTTCAACCAAGGTCCAGCCATTGAAATGTGGTCAGTGGTACATTTTCCTTTTGCTTTGATCAACAATTTCAAACCTTTCAAATCCGTACCTTCCCAAGCAGCGAAAGGATCCAATAATTGCAAACGGTTGCTGTCAAGGCTCACATTAACTTTAACTCCACTTCCGTCTTCAGCTGGAGCGATGTAACCTGCATCTTCCACTGCGAAACCTTTGGTTGGCAATTCGTCGCCGGTTGGAGGATCCAATTTAACGGCTTCTCCGTTTTCGTTGATTAATGTATCAGTTAGGGGATTGAAGGTCAAATCACCGGCAATGGCAAGTGCTGTAACCAATTCAGGAGATCCCACAAAAGCGTAGGTATTTGGATTTCCATCGGCACGCTTAGCGAAGTTTCTGTTGAAAGAGTGAACGATGGTGTTTTTCTCTTGCTTTTCAGCACCCATACGATTCCACATACCGATACAAGGTCCGCAAGCGTTTGCGAAAACTTTTGCACCGATTTGATCGAAGATTTCTAAGAATCCATCGCGCTCAATGGTATAACGAACTTGCTCAGAACCCGGAGTGATGGTAAATTCTGCTTTGGTTTTCAAGTTTTTATCTGCCACTTGTTTAGCCAAGCTAACTGCTCTTGAAATATCTTCGTAAGATGAGTTGGTACAGCTACCGATCAAGCCTACCTCAACTCGAGTTGGCCATCCATGTTCAGCAGCCATTTCTTTCATTTTAGAAATAGGAGTAGCCAAATCCGGTGTAAATGGACCATTCAAATGAGGTTCTAATGTATTCAAATCGATTTCGATCACTTGATCGAAATATGCTTCAGGGTTGTTGTAAACTTCAGCGTCTGCGGTTAAATGTTCGCGTACTTGGTTAGCTAATTCCGCAACATCTGCACGACCGGTAGCGCTCAAATAGCGAGCCATGCTATCGTCGTAACCGAAAGTAGAAGTAGTAGCTCCAATTTCAGCACCCATGTTACAAATGGTACCTTTACCTGTACAACTCATGTTGGTTGCACCTTCACCAAAATATTCAACGATTGCGCCGGTACCACCTTTAACGGTTAGCAAACCAGCTACTTTTAAGATAACGTCTTTAGGTGCTGTCCAGCCATTCAATTTACCGGTTAATTTCACCCCGATTAATTTGGGCCATTTTAGTTCCCAAGGTAAACCGGCCATCACGTCGCAAGCATCAGCTCCACCAACACCGATAGCCACCATACCCAAACCACCTGCATTTACGGTGTGGGAGTCGGTTCCAATCATCATTCCACCGGGGAACGCGTAATTTTCTAGAACCACTTGGTGAATAATACCTGCACCGGGCTTCCAGAATCCAATTCCGTATTTATTTGAAACTGAAGCCAAGAAATCATATACTTCTTTGCTTTCGGTATTCGCAACTTGTAAATCGGTATCAGCGCCGTTTTGTGCGGTAATCAAGTGATCGCAATGCACGGTACTTGGAACCGCAACTTTTGCTCTTCCTGCTTGCATGAACTGCAACAATGCCATTTGCGCGGTTGCGTCTTGCATGGCAACACGGTCAGGTGCAAAATCTACATAATCAGCACCTCTTTTGAAATTCGCAGGGGCTGCACTATCCCAAAGGTGATTAAATAAGATTTTCTCTGACAACGTAAGCGGTCTTCCCAACATCTTACGAGCTGCCTCAACGCGTTCGGGCATTCTAGCGTACACCGATTTAATTACTTCAATATCAAAAGCCATAGTTTATAGATTGATTTTTGCAAATATCGTGAATTAATTACTATTTTCCTCTGTTTTTGGGGGATGTTTGTCGAGTTTTCAAAGAAAAATTGCCAGATACTTTAAAAGAAAAAGTACATCTTTGCGAAGTGGAAAATTCACGGGTGGTTTTAGGTATTGATCCAGGTACCAATTTATTGGGTTACGGAATCATTCGTGTGGGCGAACGCCAAGATATCGAATTACTTAGCTTGGGTGTGGTTCGCTTGAGTAAAATTACCGATCATGGCGAAAAACTCTTTCACATCTTCGAACGAATTGCAGGACTTATCGACGGATTCGAAGTTACCGAAGTAGCCATCGAAGCCCCTTTTTTCGGTAAAAATGTTCAAAGTATGTTAAAATTGGGTAGGGCACAAGGCGTAGCGATTGCAGCAGCCATCTCTCGACAAAAACCCGTGTTTGAATACGTCCCCCGAAAAATAAAACAGTCCATTTGTGGCAACGGAAACGCATCCAAAGAGCAAGTTTTGGCCATGCTTCACGCGCAATTTCAATTTGAAACACAACCCGAAACCCTCGACGCTTCCGATGGATTGGCGGCGGCATTATGTCACGTGTATCAGTTCCAACCCCGCAGTTTCGGCACCACCCAAAATACGAATGCATCGGGTTTCAAAACCAAGAGCTCCAAAAAAAGCGGCGGCTGGGAGCAATTCTTGAAAGAAAATCCGGATCGGGTGAAATAGTTTGAAAAAACACTTGGTTCATTAATTCAAAAGGCGCGATTCAATTTGAAATTTAAATTAATGTAAAGTAAATGATTGGTTGTTTTCCAGTCAATCAAACTTTTGTTAATTTGAATCGTCTAAACTGCATGCGAGTATCGTTACTATTGTTTTTTCTGGGGATGATTTCCCAAGTTAAAGCGCAATATTTCCCTCCAATTACGGGCAATCAATGGGATACATTAAGCCCTCAGCGATTTGGATATTGCAGCGACCGAATTGATAGTTTGTACCAAATGCTCGACGCCAAGAAATCCAAGGCGTTTATCCTGATTAAAGACGGTAAAATCGTACTCGAAAAATACTTCGACAACTTTACTCAAGATAGTCTTTGGTATTGGGCTTCCGCCGGGAAAACCTTAACATCCGCCGTGGTAGGCGTGCTCGAAGGACAAGGAAAACTGACCTTAACCGAACCCAGCAGTAAGTACCTTGGAGCAGGATGGACGTCCCTCCAAAAAAATCAAGAAGACTCCATTACCATTTGGCACCAACTGACCATGACAACCGGTTTGGACGATGTTCCAGCCACGGCCGATTGCACGGATCCATCGTGTTTGATCTACAAAGCACCAGTGGGTAAGCGTTGGGCTTATCACAATGCGCCCTACACGTTATTGGATAAAGTAATTTCGAGCTCAAGCAGTAAAACGTTGAACCAAGTTATTCTCAATGAATTTACCCTAACCACAGGGTTGAAGGTGGCTTACATCAAGATGGGTTTGAACAATGTGGCGGTTTCAACTCCCCGGAATTTCGCACGTTTTGGTCTGCTTCTGCTCCATGGTGGCAAGTGGGGAAGTAGCCAAATCATACCGGCATCGTATTTTGCACAAATGGTTTCGTCTTCTCAAGCTATGAATCCATCGTATGGTTTTCTGACTTGGCTCAACGGGAAAGAAAAGTTCATGATTCCTCAATCGCAACTGCGATTTAATGGAAATTGTATGGTTGGTGGTCCTTCCGATTTGATTATGGCATTGGGAAAAGATGGACAACAAATTCAGGTTTCACCATCAGAAAACATGGTATGGATCCGCATGGGTGAAGCTCCAGATTCCAAAACACCCCTGGTAAATTTTACTTTGGGTGCTGAAATATGGGATAAAATCAATCAATTAAAATGCAATACGACGAACGTGGACGCAGTTGAAAACTGGCCTCAAAAACTGCGATTCCCCAACCCCATCCGAAGAGGAGAGTCGTTGAATCTTTTCAATGGTGAATCAAATAATGGAATAAATCCAAATCAGAACGAGAATCAAAATCAGAATCAGAACTCGAATCAAACCCCAAAATCTAACGAGTTCGTCTATGGATCAAATACCAGCATCGTTTCAATTTCTTTGGTCGATGCTTTGGGACGTGTTTATCCATTGCAATCCGATGTAATTCCCTTTAATTTGGCCAATGGAATTTATCAGTTGCGTGTTGGAAGTGTGACGTCGAAAGTAGTTATAGTCGATTAGTTTAGATCTATTAGGATGATCAAACTCACTCCCAATTGGTCCCAATGAACTACCTACCAATAAGTTCCATCTAACAACCAATAAGTTCCATCTAATAACCAATAAGTTTCACCTAAAAACCTATCTTACATCCGTTCCACCACTTCGATTCCCAAAATCGAAAGGGTTGATTTGATGCAAGTTGCGGTTGATTCAGCCAATTCCAATCGGAATTTCTTAATCACCTCATTGGTTTCTTTCAAAATGCTTACTTCATTATACAGTCGATTATAAGCTTTCGCTAAATCCAAGGCATATTGACAAATAGCCGCAGGATTGTATTCGCGAGCAGCGTTTTCGATGGTTACCTCGTATTCGTTTAACAACTTGATGACTTGAACTTCCCCAGACGACAAAACCATATCGCTAGGTGCTGCTTCCATTGGTCGAGTCCACGATTCTGCTTGACGCAAGATGCTTCTAATCCGAGTATAAGTGTACATCACAAATGGCCCGGTATCGCCTTGGAAATCAATGCTTTCTTGTGGGTTGAATAACATTCGTTTCTTGGGATCCACTTTCAGAATGAAGAATTTCAAAGCTGCCAAAGACAACCGATGGTATAAATTATGCAATTCAGCGTCGTCCATTCCTTCGGTTTTACCCAATTCTTCGGTTTTTGATTTTGCGGTTTGGTACATCTCTTCAAGCAAATCGTCGGCATCAACCACGGTGCCTTCGCGACTTTTCATTTTACCCGAAGGAAGATCCACCATTCCATAACTCGCATGATACATACCCTCGGCATAACTTCTGCCCATTTTTTGCATGATCAAAAACAATACTTTGAAGTGATAATCTTGTTCATTACCAACTACATAAATGCTTTTGTTCAATCCAAATTGGTTGGCTTTTAAATCTGCTGTGCCCATGTCTTGGGTAATATAAACGGAGGTCCCATCGCCACGTTGAACTAGCTTTTCATCCAATCCATCCGAACTTAAATCGATCCAAACTGAGCCATCCTCCTTCTGGAAAAACACCCCTTTTTGCAATCCTTCTTGAACAATATCTTTACCCAATTTATAAGTATTGCTTTCGTAGTAATATTGATCAAATTTCACGCCCAAACGAGAATAGGTTGATTCAAAACCTTCGTAAACCCAGCTGTTCATGGTGTTCCACAACGATAAAACTTCTTCATTTCCCGCTTCCCAATCACGCAACATGGCTTGACATGCCTGCATCAATTCGGCCTGATTACGAACCAATTCTTTGATATCGTCTTGCAGTTTGGAAATTTGCTTGTCTTCCTTGGCCGCCTGCAATTTATTCAGGGTGTCTTCATACCGTTTTTGGATGTTTGCATCGGCGGAACTCCATTGTCCTTGAAGCGCTTTTTCTATTTCCGGGGATGTTTGTTCGCGGATTTTATTTTCAAAAACCACGTAGTATTTGCCCACGAGATGATCGCCTTTCATTCCTGAAGATTGCGGCGTTTCGCCTTGACCAAATCGCTGCCAAGCCAGCATACTTTTACAAATATGAATTCCGCGATCATTAATTAGGTTGGCCATGACCACATCGTAACCAGCTTTGATGAGCAACTGAGCCAAGCTATATCCCAAAAGATTGTTACGAATATGTCCCAAATGCAGGGGTTTATTGGTGTTGGGGGAAGAGTATTCCACCATTACTTTTTGGTTTTTAGCGGCCAAATTTTTTCCAACAAACGTATCAAATGCGGTAGTAGATTGAATCCATTCGGCTGAATTTACCACGAGGTTTAAAAATCCTTTGATTACATTAAACGACGACACCTTAGTGGTGTGTTGGAGAACGTAATTTCCAATGTCGTTGGCAGTTTCTTCGGGGGATTTCTTTGAAGATCGGACAACTGGAAAAACCACAAAGGTGAAATCTCCCTCAAAAATGGGCTTTGTTTTTTCCAATTTAATTTCTGGCATCTCGCTCGCGCCAACTGCGTATAAATCAGTTAAAGCTTGCGAAATAACAGCAATAATACCGTCTTCAATTTTCATAATCGCAAAGATAGGAATAGCATTTGAAATTCACTTTGAAGTCTTGCAAATCAGCCAAAGTAAGTTTTGCGTTTTTCGCAAAAATAACTAATGATGATACCCCGTGCCTTTGTCGATCTGGAATGCGCGGTACACCTGTTCCACTAGAACCAAACGCGCAATCTGATGCGGAAATACAAAATCACTCATCTTGATCTTGGGATACTGGTCCAAAATGGCTCTGCTGAAACCGTATGCTCCGCCAATGGCAATTACAATATTCCCCCGAGATTCGGAAAGTTGCTTCGATAAGAACTTGGAGAATGCTGGAGAACTGTAACTCTGGCCGGATTCATCGCACAAAATCAACTTGTCGCCCGGCTTTAACTTCCCCAATAGCGACTGAGTTTCTAACTCTTGTTGTTTCTCGGGGATGGTAACCTTCGACGACTCCAACTTCAACAACTTCATGGCAAAACTGCCCTGAGTTTTCTTTACATAGTCAGCGCACAATTCGTCAATGAGCTTGTTTTTGTGGCTTTCTATATACGCAATGACGATTGCCAAGAAGAATTAGTTATTTAGAATTTCGAGAATCTTATCCAACTGAGGAGTCAAAATAATCTCGGTACGACGGTTTTTCGCTCTTCCTTCTGGAGTATCGTTGCCCGCAACCGGCATGGTTTCACCTCTTCCCATCGCTGTGATTCGCTTGGGGGATATTCCTTGCTGAATCATGATTTTAGAGATGCTGGTGGCGCGCAATACGCTCAAGTCCCAGTTGTCTTTGATTTTTTCACTGTTCATGGGGACATTATCCGTGTGCCCTTCAACACCCACTTGCACGTCTTTTTGTTTGATTAAAGCCGCAGAAATTTGGTTCAACGCTTCAACCCCTTTTGCATCCACTGTGGTGCTTCCACTCTTGAAAAGCAATTTTTCAGGAAGAATAACATATACTTTACCATTGCGGTATTCCACTTTCACATCCAATTCCTCGAATCCGGCCAATGCCTTCATGATGGCCTCTTTAAGCAATAGAACTGCACTGTCTTTTCTGCGTAATTCAGCTTCCAGTTCTTTAACGCGTTGTGAAACGGATTCCAATTGTTTTCTTAGTGTTTCAAGGCGCAAACGCTCTTTTTCAGCCTGAGCCAGTGCGTCGTTTAATTGCAATTCCTTATTTTGAATGGCTTTGTTTTTATCATCAATTTCTTTGAATAAGCGACGTTGTTTTTCGTTGATATCCTCACCTAAACTTTTGATGTAGTTTTTGTTTTCTTCGAGTTCGTTGCCGCAGATTTGGATGCTGTCGCGCAATGCAGAAATTTTCAATCGCTGATTTTCAAGATTTACTTCGTGAAATTTGATTAACGTTATCACCGAATCTTTGGAATGTGTACAGATGGTTTCGTTGGTTTCACAAACCACGCGGGTTGAATCTAA
>CAMDDG010000028.1 GCA_945890895.1 Chitinophaga pinensis
CGGTGCCATGTTTAAATTCATGGGATGGCAGTTTGCAAATGAATTGTTCATCGCGGGTTTGTCAGTTGAGGTTGTCGTTTTCTTGGTTTCGGCATTTGAACGTCAAACTGAAGATAAAGAGTATAAGTGGGAAAATGTATTTCCTCAATTAGGTTCTGAAGGATCAGGAAATGCAGATACTCAACAATATCAAGAAGCAATGAAGCAATTCGCTACTACCTTGACTGAGTTGACACAGCAGTTAGGTGGTGTTACCAATAGCATTGGAACCATGAAGTCTGAATTGGAGAATTCAGCTAAAAATTCTACTGAAATGAAGAATAAAATGGCTGAATTTAATGAGTTGATGGCTCAATACAACAACAACCTGAAAACCATCAACGACAAATACACCGAATTGTTGAAAAAGTAAGATAGATTTCGATGGGAAATACCATTAAAATAACGAAGTCTAAGAGTTTTACATATAAGAAGTTAAACTTCTTGTATCTGATCTTTTTGGTGTTTATGTTCTTCTCAAATTCCGGAGAATATCTACGCCATTATCCTGCTTTACTTAATACTCAACAAAATCTAAACGAACGATTGATAGAAAAGTTGAATACGTTTAGTGGAACGGATGAACAAAAGAATGAATTGAAGGAAATAACTTTAACTTATTTAACCGAATTGAGTTCCATAGAAAAGGCATATAATGAGTATAAATCGAAGAATAAACTTGAGTCCAAACGGTTGTATGATCACGATTTTGTGAACTCGAAATTTCGCTTTGGCGATCTGGGTAGAAAGTTTTCCGATGCTAATAAAGTATTTCAGGAAAGGTTCATGAAGATATCAAAGAGGGATATTTCCCATGAATTTTTGAATATTACGGATGAGAATAACGTGGAATTTGAATTGAAAACATTCTACTTTCAAGATTTACCCAACATTGCGTTTGAAGCTGTGTTAGAACATTTTAAAAGTCTTGCCTTATACAACAGCATCGTTTATTTGTTTGATGATGAGTTTTCAATTAGTAAAGCTGAATTGGTAATGCTTAATCAAGCGAAGTTCATTCAAAAAATAAAGAGTAAGTATTCTTTGGGTGAGAAAGTGGAAATAGTGGTTAAATCGGATGATTCGAAATCCATTCCCTCTTTGAAGATGAATGGTAAAATGTTGATTCCCAAAAAAATGGACAGCACAAGCTACATTTATTCATTTGTACCCGGTGAGTCAGGTAATTTTCCACTCGAAGTTCTAAGCAATGGAAAAAGAGTTATAACGAGTATTGAGGTTTCAAAACCTGAATTTTTAATAGAAACAGAGAAATCAACATTCGATGGCGTAGTAGGCGAGAAGTTTATTATACGATTGCAACAAAATTCTGTGCTTCCCGCTGGATCTAAACTGATTAGTTCCTATGCAGATGTTTCCTACCGAAACGGAGAAATTACAGTAATACCAACGAAAACGGGTAAAATTTCGGTTCTTCTGAATTATAAATCAGAAGTTGTTGATGAGTTTTTTGTTTATGCTCATGAACCAAAGCAAATTGAGGTGGCGTTGCAGGATATTGCAGGTAACAATTCAAACATTACTCAAGCATATCGTTTGGAATCAACCAATACATTCTGGCAAGTAGTTGGATTTAGAATGACGGTTGTTGAACCCAATGGAAACAAAAAGTCATTAAAAAGTGCAACTCGATTTTTGAGGAATGAATTGAAGGCACTTGAAGCTAAGGCCGTATCTGGTAGCACTATAGTATTCGATGAAATTCGAGTAATGGGTAAAGAAAAGGGATTAACTAATATGGGTAAGCCAATAATTTTTGTGAAGTAATGGCAAATTATGTAAAAATATCCAAATCGAAGAATTTACGATATCAATTGGTAAGTATATTGTATTTGCTATTTATAACTCTTACACTGTTGCAAATTCCAGTTGAATGGCTTCGAGTAAATACAAAATTATCTGCAGATTTTATGAAAGTATCTGCGGATGAAGAAATAACGGATGTTCAATTGTCAAATGCAATCAAAGAAGTTGAACGTTTGCAGTCTGAATTTATAGTTTTAAGTAAGACACAAAAGGATGCAACTGGCTATAAAACAACCGATGAATTTTTTATCCATCAGAAAAAAGGAACCGAGTTGTTTACAGTTTTGTACGAGCTAAATGGTTACTACAGTAAATCTTCAAATAGCACAAAAAAAGCAAAATTTGAACAATTATTTAAAGATGATTTGAAGAATGGTTTGTCTACAGGTGAGTTTAAAAAATGGATGGAATGGAAATTCAAGAATGTTCCAGGATCAGTAGCGCAGCTGTTGCTGAATGAAATTTTAGTTCGTTGTCACTTATTGCATGGTTCACTTGGTATTACCCCAACAACGAACAATAACCTAGTTAATCTGGCATTTAATATTGATGAGCTTCATTTGGGAGATACAGCATTATTGGTATTGAACTCAGGGTACACAGAGAACTTTGAAGTGTTTTTCAACAAAAGAACAACAACAGAATTCAAAAAAGTAGGTGATTCTATTTATTTCATTCCTCAAAAGGTGGGTAAATATAAAATTACAGCTACCGGTTTAGATAAATCGCAGGAAAGTTTTGAAATTCACGTGCAACCAATGACTATTTCTGGATCTAATGGATCTTCAAATGAGAAGAAGATTCATTATTTTTTTCAGGGGAAGCCATCGCAGATCACATCAAAAGCAATTACCGAAGGAAGCAAATATAAGCTAGTTGGTGGAAATTGGGAGCAAGTTAAAGTCTCAAATGGCAAAATTGAATTTAAACCCATGAACCCCGGTTGGAATGTTCTTAAGTTAGAAAGCAGTAGCGGAGCATTATATTTAGAAGATTCTGTATTTGTATACCCCACACCTCAGCCTGTGGTAGTGGCATTCCAAGCATCGAATAATAAAATTAGTGCTAGGCAGTTAGATCTTGATGGGAAATTAATTGTGAAAGTTTTCCATCCTCTCTACAAAGACATTCAATATAATATAGATGAAATGGATGTTAATTTTATCGGTGAAGGATTAAGAAGTCTAAAATTCTATTCAGAGAGTATTAAAATGGACAAAATTCAAGTGTCTAAAGTGAGATTTATTCAAGTTAAAAAAATCAAGTTGAGTACAAATGCTAGCTCAATGATTTTAAAAGAACCGTTGTTAATTGAAGTTATTTAAAATGATGAAATCGAAATCAAAAAATATTGTATTATCCCTAATGTTTTTGGGATTAACTATATCTGCCTTTGCTCAGAATAGTATCACTATATCTGGAACAAAAGTGGTTTCAGGGGGAGATGTGTTTAAAGTGCCTGCTGGATCCACTTTGATTTTCGAACCAGGTGCAATTTTGAGTGTTGAAGGTGGTTTAGAACTGCAGGGAACTGAAGAATCTCCGGTTTCTATTGTATCTAAAGATCCTCAAAATCCGGGGAGAGGAATTCAAGTTAACGGATGGGATCAAAGTGGTCAAATTGTTATTAGCAATGTAAAATTTGATGGTCTAACTCAACCGTTGAGATTCGATCCATTTTGGTATCGTAAATCCGTTCAATTAAATAAATTGACAATTAAAAATTCCAGTTCAGGTGAACCTGTTTTGTATGTAGCAAATCCAACCATTGATTTAAGCAAAGTAGAAAATAAAGCTACTTTTTCTATCGATGGATTGAATGTGATTAATAATACTTCAGGAGTTTTATTGGAATCGTTTAACTCGGAGGGATTAATTTACAATTTGGATAATTTACGTTTCTCTGATAACTATATTACCGGTTCAGATGAATCCTTTGGAATTTTAACATTCAATTTTGAAAATGGTTCTACTTTAAATTCTTCTCGAGTTGGAAATGTGTTGTTGCAGAGAAACTTTGCTGGAAGTACTCCTTTGGGAATTGCAGTTTCTGGTAGTTCAAATCAATTTGCTACGGTAGAGAAGCTATTTATCAATGATGGAACTCGTTTAATTTATGACCAGTCAAAGGATCCCCGTATTCCTCTGGTAAAAACAGAAATAGTTACGGATTTAGACTTATTTGGAGTTAATAATTACCTTACAGATGTTGGACATCAGTTCGGAACGGTGAAAGCTTTTTCTAAGGGTTCAGCGCAATTTGTAGAATTGCGTGATAGTCAAGACCGTTTGGTAGAGTTTAATTTAGTTAAGGTTGGTATTACTCAAATGTATCACTACATTCAAGGATTACCGCAATGGGGATATACTAACGATGGAACCAAAGTACGTATTCCATCGGTTTTGGCCTCCGAGATTTCGAATATCTATGTTACCAAAATTGATACGGGTGAATATTACGATTACTTGCGCAAGAAAAACGATGAAGAGAAGTTTTATTCTACTCATCTTGTTTTAGATAAGTACTTAACTTTACCCGTAATTAAGCAAAAAGATGAAGTTTTAAAAAGTCAAAAGACCTGGGAAGTTGGATTGTGGGGCGGTGGTGCCATATATGGCGGCGGAGATATCAAACATAAAACAACAAAAGACTTTAAATCCGCTCCTGATGTATTTAAAAAAATGTTCTTAGTTAAGGATATTCCAGTTTTTTCAACGATTGAATATAGCCGTGGATTGTATGCTCAATACAATATTAATCAACGATTTTCAACTAAAGTCAATGGATATTACACATCTATTTCCATGCATAATATCTATGCTCCTGGTGTTTTAGCAGGAGGTAAAATCCCAGTTTCCATTAATAAGAATTATGACCCAATCAATGTATATAAATTTACTTGGCCTTTGAATTTTTATACGCGAATGTTCGTGTTGGAAGGTGAAGGATTATGGCATTTAGTTAAAAATGAAATTAAACCAGGTAAAAAAGGTGTGTGGGTTCCTTCTTTGGGATTAAGTGTTGGAATGATGTATTATACACCGTATAGATTTACATTTACTGAACAGAAGAAAGACGAAAATTATTTTGCATTTAGACGCCGATTATACAGAGATCATATGTATAATTTGAGAAAGGTAGGTTCGGAAGGGCAGAATTTCTTACCAGGTGGAGACGCATATAATTCAATGGCATTAAATCTTGGAACATCGTTCTCATTAGCGTACAGAATGAAAAAATGGTCGTTCAAAGGAGAGATTAAAGCGGTGTACACTTCTACCGATTATTTAGATGATTTTGGTCCGGGAGTTTGGTACGGAGGAGATATTAATAAGGTCCGTGAAAATGTACAGATCGATGAATGGTATAAACCTACGGATATAAACCAATTAACAATTGCAAATCAAGCTGTTGCTCCAAATGCTCCTCGTTCAACCAATGGTTTGAATGACTGGTACTACCAAATGCATTTGGGCGTAAGTTATGATATTACCGGTTTTTCTTTCAATAAGAAGAAAAAGTTAGAAAGTACGATAACACCTGAATTCTAAATAGTTGTATTGAACCACATTAATAGAATCCTCGGTTGATCATTCAATCGAGGATTTTTATTTAGTATTAATTTGAAACAATATGTATTAATTCAATTTTCTACTACTTTTTTGAATTTAACCATTCAATTTAACGATTACACACAATCCCATGTGGAGTTACATTGAAATTTGATTAACTTTGCGTAAATTAAAATCCTTAGGAAATGGCCTTAGAAATAATTGTCCCCGCCCCAGGCGAATCAGTAAGTGAAGTTACCATATCAAATTGGTTAGTTAAAGAAGGTGATTGGGTTGAAATGGACGCCCCAATTGCTGAATTTGAAAGCGATAAAGCCACATTTGAAGTGAATGCCGAAAAAGCTGGGATAATTGAAAAATTAATCGGTGCTGAAGGCGATACCATTGCCGTTAATACTGTTATAGCTTTAATCAATACTGAAGCCGCTAGGCCCGAAGGCATGAAAGAGGCAGCCGCCCCAACGGTTGTTACTCCTGCTGCTGCGCCCTCTGCACAACCTGAAAACAAAGCTACGGATGTTGCAAAAGCAGAGTCTACATCCCCCGAAAAAAAGAATATAGAAATTCCTTCTGATTTATCGATTTCACCTGTTGCTTTGCAATTGTTGAGAGAATACAATGTAAATCCATCCAACGTGCAAGGTACTGGCTCCAATGGTAAGATTACTAAATTAGATGCTTTGGAGGCTATAGTGAAATTGGGTGGAGTAAAGCAAGTTGGCGGTTCCGGTAGCCGCGAAGCGCGTCGTGAAAAAATGACCAACCTGCGCAAAACGGTTTCCCGTAGATTGGTAGCTGCTAAAAACGAAACAGCCATGTTAACCACATTCAATGAGGTAAACATGAAACCCATTATGGACTTGCGCGGAGTGTATAAGAAGAAGTTTGAGGAGAAATTCGGTGTTGGATTGGGCTTTATGAGCTTCTTTACTCGTGCAGTTTGCATCGCGTTAAAAGATTGGCCAGCGGTGAATGCCAGCATTGAGGGAGAAGAAATCGTTTACCACGATTATTGTGATATTTCAATTGCCGTTAGCGCCCCAAAAGGTTTAGTTGTTCCTGTAATTCGCAGTGCAGAAAATTTGTCACTTGCAGAAATTGAAAGCGAAGTAAAACGCTTGGCAACTAAGGCCAGAGATAATAAATTAACCATCGACGAAATGACCGGTGGTACTTTTACCATCACGAATGGTGGAGTATTTGGATCTATGATGAGTACACCCATTATCAATCCTCCCCAAAGTGGTATTTTAGGAATGCACAATATCGTTGAAAGACCAGTAGTAGAGAATGGGCAAATAGTAATTCGTCCGATGATGTACTTAGCCTTAAGTTATGATCACCGAATTATCGACGGAAGAGAAAGTGTTAGCTTCTTGGTTCGTGTGAAAAACCTATTGGAAAATCCAGAAATGCTTCTTGATGGTAAAAGACCAGAAGAGTCAGTTCTAGGACTTTAATGCATAACCACGATCACCACGACCACCATTTAGAAATGGGGAAGAAATTCCTGTTGGGAATTTTATTGAATTTTATTTTCGTTGTAGTGGAGCTATTTTATGGATGGTCAATCAATTCCATATCATTGTTAGCAGATGCTTGGCATAATTTAAGTGATGTAGGAGGTCTTATAATCAGCTGGTTTGCATTTCAAATGGCCACAAAGCAACCCACAAAGAATTACACGTATGGCTACAGTAAAGGTACCATTTTAGCATCGCTCGCTAATTGTGTATTGCTATTTTTAGCAGTCTATTCCATGGGTTCTGAGGCAGTAACCCGATTTCAAGATCCACATCATCCCGATGGCAATGTAGTAATGTTAGTTGCGGGTATTGGAGTAGTGATTAACACTCTGACCGCTTTGCTTTTTATGAAAAGCAATGAACTAAATAACCGTGCTGCATTTTTGCATATGGCAGCCGATGCATTAGTAAGTATTGCAGTTGTAATTGGTGGAGTTATCATGGTAAATGGGGGCCCCGATTGGGTAGATCCAGTTCTGGGATTAGGTATTTGTATAGTTATTCTTTGGGGGACGTTTAATTTATTCAGAAGCACAATGCGTTTGAGTTTAGACGGCGTGCCAGAAGGTTTAGACATCGAAAAAATTGAAAAAGAATTGGTTCAAGTTTCGGGAGTAAAGTCTTTGGAAAACCTCCATATTTGGGCTATTAGCACTACCCGCAATGCGCTTACAGCAACAGTTAACGTAAGCTCTACTGATGTTTCAGAAATAGAAAAAATTAAGTCAGAAATGCGCTCCATATTAAGGAATTATCGCGTCCAACATACTACTTTGGAAACACAAACTGACCATTAAGCCTTTTTGAAAATATCGATTCCATTTGCTAATTTCTTGTATGAAAAAGAAATTAGTGATTTCAGAAGAGGTGTTACAGCGTTTTTGGGATATTAAAAAAATTGGAAATCTACCTCTAAAAACAGTAACAGGTCAGTCCATAAGTGTCCGAAATTTTGGATTGTGGAATCGGCTTCAAGGCCCAGATTATTCAGGCGTTCAGCTTGAAATTAATGAATTATTATTTGTCGGCGATGTAGAGTTCCATTGGACTACGTCGGATTGGGAAAAACACCTTCATTCCAGAGATGAAAAATACAATAAAGTGATTCTCCATGTTGTATGGATACATGATCAAGAAGTAACCACTTTGGATGGAAATTGCATACCCATTTTGCAGTTGTCTGACTATTTCAATGAAAAAGATTTGCAGAAAATGCAACATTCTGTTTCGTCTATATTTCAATCCCAAATAGAGGAAAGAATACTAAAATGCGAAGGTAATTCGATAATTCAGGATGATTTACGATGGAAGAATACCGTTGAAAAACAGTATGAGATCGTGATGTTCAAGAGATTGAAAGCCAAGATGGATGAAATTACTAATTTGTCCAAATTTTATAGAAATGATTGGGAAACGTTGGCGTTTATTTACATTGGAAAGTACTGGGTAGATAATCAGAACCGGTTAGCAGTTGAAAGACTGCTACAATCGGTTCCCATCAGCTTCGTAAAGCGCAGTCCATTGAAAGAGTTATTGGCCTATGTTTGGATATTGGGGGGATTTGAGCGAATAGGTACTGATTTGATTACCTCCAATCAATTTGATGAACAAATGAAGTTTTTGAAGAACAAATTTCAAATTAAATCACTGGATATTTCTTGGTATTACGGTAAAATCAGGCCACAGGGCTGGGTGCAGAATCGGCTGATTCAGTATTTTGTTTGGTTGCATGGATTGGATGGTCAAATTTCGGATGTTTTAACCGATCAAACATGGAGAACACAAGAGCGATTTATGATGGATTCTCCATACTTTAGTTATTTAGGATCTAAATTGGGATTGAATGTGCAACAGGCGTCCAAAGTGATAGCCAATGCGATTATTCCTCTGCAATTGGCTTATTCTCAACATAAGGAATCCCATAAAATTGATTTTGAAATTCATCTCGATTGCCTCAGAAACCTGCCTGCAGAAGATAATCGTATTGTACGAAAATATTCACCGTTTTTCGGAAGTGCAAACACTGCATTTCATTCGCAAGCATTGACTCATCAGATCCATGAATTTTGTAGAGAGGGAAGATGCTCAACGTGTGAAATTGGTAAGGAAATTTGTTCTTAGGCCAATTAGATTTACTTTTGTTTTAATGGCGTTGAAGTCGGTTGGTATCATTGGTGGCGGAATTGTTGGAATGGCAACAGCATTTTATTTGCATAGATTGAATCCAGAAATGGATATTCTGATTTTTGAAAAGGAGAATCAATTAGGCACTCATCAAACCGGCAACAATAGCGGTGTGATTCACTCAGGAATCTACTATAAACCGGGAAGTTTGAAAGCGAGAAATTGCATTCAAGGATATCAACTATTGCTGGATTTTTGTAAAGCTCACCAAATTAAAGTGGATTTATGTGGCAAGATCATAGTTGCAACTTCGGAAAGTCAGATTTTAGCGTTGCAAAATTTGTATAAACGAGGATTAGAACATGGTTTGGAGGGATTGCGATGGTTAGAATCTGAAGATATTCGTAAAATTGAACCGCATTGTAATGGATTGAAAGGGATTTATGTCCCACAAACTGGAATTGTAAATTACAAAGAAATAGTAGAGGCAATTCAAAAATTACTTGAAAAACAAAGCAATGTCCAAATTATAACCGATGCTGAAGTGGTTGGATTTAACGTAGATAATTCAATTCAAAATGACGGTCAAATTAGTTCCCAACCACAAAATTATGTTCCCGATAATATTAAAGTGTTCTTGAGAACTGGAAAAAAATACACGGTAAATCGAATCGTTAATTGTGGCGGATTGCAATGCGATCGAATAGCCGAACTTGCCGGTGAAAAATTAGGAATACGGATCATTCCATTTAGAGGAGAATACTATAAGATTCATCCAAATAAGTCCTATTTAGTTAAGAATTTAATTTATCCGGTTCCGGATCCTAATTTCCCATTTTTGGGTGTACATTTTACTCGAAGAATTACGGGAGAAATAGAAGCAGGGCCGAATGCGGTATTTGCATTTAAACGTGAAGGGTATCGAAAATTGGATTTTTCAATGAAGGATTTTTTAAGCAGTTTGTTTTGGCCAGGATTCCAAAAAATAGTATTGAAATATTGGAAAACGGGATTGGGTGAACTATATAGGTCGATTTCAAAAAGTGCATTTACGCGAGCATTGCAAGAACTGGTACCAGAGATTCAAGATGATGATTTAATCCCAGCAGGTGCAGGTGTTCGAGCACAAGCTTGCGAAAAGAAAGGAAATCTCATCGATGATTTCTACATACAACAAAGCACAAGATTTGTACACGTATTAAATGCTCCAAGTCCTGCAGCAACGTCGTCATTTTCAATAGGGTTATCCGTGGCAGAAATGGTATTGAAATCTTAATAAATAGTAAAAAAAACAACCTTTATTTGCATTTGAATTCATGTCGCGCAACGATTCTTTATTAATTACATTGAAAAAATATATGCCTGAGGGTGGGGCGGAATATGCGCATGAAATCCTTTGGAAATATGGAATTCAACTTCATATAAAAAAACCAAGAAGAACAAAACTTGGAGATTATCGTCCGCCGCGACCGGGTGAGCCTCATAGAGTATCCATAAATAACGATTTAAATCCCTATGCTTTCTTAGTTACATTTTTACATGAAGCAGCACATTTAGTCAATTTTGAAAAAAACGGATTCAAGGTTATGCCTCATGGTAGCGAGTGGAAACAGGAGTTTCATTCCATTTCGCAGCCGGTATTACATGCACATATTCTACCCGAAAAGGTTCTATTTGCCTTAGATCGTTATTTGAAAAACCCCAAAGCGAGTAGTTGTACGGATCCATTTTTATACAGAACCTTAAAACATTTTGATATACAGAAGGATAATACCTTGTTAGTGGAGGAAGTGCCCATGGGTGCAAGATTCAATATTGGCGATGGTCGAATTTTTGTCAAACAGGAGAGATTACGCAGTCGGTATCGATGTTTGGAGGTGAAAACCAACAAGAGCTATTTGGTGCCGGGATTGATGGAAGTAGAAATTCTGCCATGAATGTTATTACTTTGCAGGAATTAATAAGTGTGGATCAATAAATCATCCTCAGAAAAAATGAAAAAACTCTCCATCGTTATTCCTGCTTACAATGAAGCAAAAACCATACATCTTATTTTAGATAAAATTCAAGAAGTTAAACTTGTTGCAGATTTACACAAGGAAGTTATTGTGGTTGATGACTGTTCCAAAGATGGAACTTTGCAGGTTTTGGAGCAATATAAAGCCAATAATCCTGGTTTGAATTTAAGTATTCACGCACATGTCAAAAATCAAGGTAAAGGTGCGGCATTGCACACAGGAATTTCTAAAGCAACGGGTGAAATTACAGTGATCCAGGACGCCGATTTAGAGTATGATCCCCACGAGTACAATATACTTTTGGATCCTATTGTTAGGGGAGTAGCAGATGTGGTTTATGGCAGCAGATTTATGGGTGGAAACCCGCACCGCATTTTGTTTTTTTGGCATAGTATAGGAAATAAGTTCTTGACATTTTTAAGTAACATGTTTACTAATTTGAATTTAACGGATATGGAAACCTGTTATAAAATGTTTAGAACGGAGGTGATTCAATCGTTAAAACTAAAAGAAAAGCGTTTTGGTTTTGAACCCGAAGTGACGTCAAAAGTGGCTCGAGTTTCGAATATTCGAATTTATGAAGTAGGAATAAGTTACTATGGCAGAACCTTCGAAGAAGGTAAAAAAATTGGTTGGAAGGATGGATTTCGCGCTATTTACTGTATCCTGAAATACAATATATTTGACCGTTAGTACCGGCAATCCAGAAGTTATTGCCATCAAATCGAATGGCATTTAGATTCTTAGGTACAGATAATTTCATCACATCGTCTTGCAACCGGATATTGTAATTGGGATATATCTCTTCCGGTATATGCAGCGAGGGTTCATTTGAATTTGAACGGTGTTCATCAGGATTAGATGAGGATTTTAAAGGTGTTTTATTTTGAGTGTCTTTGATTCTCGATACAGTTTGTGGATTAAACAATGTATAATCAATCCATAATTTTTGGATCTTTATTCCATTCGTACCCACTGTTATAAGTTGATATGCATTGTCAAAGAGCGGTTGATTTTGAGAATCGTTGGAAATTTTCTTATTCTCATTTAATTCCGAATTTACTGATGAATTCCGGCCCGAAGGTTTGGTTTTACCAATGACTACCCCAGAATTATAGGCTAACCCCTCAAAAGGGCTATTCCATATTTGGTAACTTTGTGAATCCTTGTGTTTGCGAAACTCTAACATACGGGTGTTGCTTTCTTCTCTTTCGGGATGCTTCCAATGTCCGCCACCCGCAAATACAGTGAAGTTATTCTCATCGTGTATCAAAGCAGACAGACCATAAACTCCGTAACCGGATTGCATTGAATCGTACAATGGGAGGTCTAAAAACGATTGATAATACGTATGAATATAAGGATTCCCATTGTGCCAATTTCGTTCAAATTTTAAATTTGCCCATCGAATGGATGCCCCTGAATCGCCGCCGCCACCAATGATTAATTCTAAGTGATAATTTTCGGTTTGACTACTGTCGGTCGATAGAATTCGATTGAATTTTATAATTTTTATGGAGGAGCCGCTGGCAGCATACATCGAACTTAATCGAGGCGTAATTTTATTCCAGTTGGATTGAGGCATAATTTCCCAAGTGTTTCCCGAATCGAAACTAACTCGAAAATACAGGTTTTTTCGACCATTCAATGGATCTCCTGCAAGTAGTCCTCTGGTTTTAGTCACATCAAATTCCAAATCATCAAAAAATACACCCTTTGAGTTTTCTTGGAATACGGTATTCCAGCTTTTACCTCCGTCTGTGGTTTTAAGTAACCTTCCGCTATCGCCTACACTCATGGTTAACGCTGTTAGAGAATCCCAAGCTACTATATCGCGAAAGTCGTTATTTCTGATTGGAGAAGCGGGTATAAAGTAAGATGCAACATCATAAATATTTTGGTTTCCGGTGGACGGTTTTTGATTAATGTTAGCGGACGTTTTTATTTTTTTAGTCGCATTAATTGGAGTGCTTTTATTGGATTTATTATGAGCATTTGAAAGGTTTATTGCAGAATTAGAGAGATCAACAGGGTTGTTATTCATTTTAAAAGCGGCTTTCTTTGAATCAATTTTTTGTAGAATTTTTGTTGAACCCCTAACTATGGTTCCTTTAGATCCACTGAGCCAGATACTCGAATCGGAGCATATATCCATCCCTCGAAATGAAGAATTCCATTGAATGGAACCAGTAGTTTTTAAAGGGGCTGTGGTATCCAATTGACTTTGGAAATGAATTAAATTTTTACGAAAATCTGGATTAGAGTATAAAAAATTATTAGTTATTAAGTAGTTTGATATCAATAAAATAGTGAATTTAAAAATGGGTTTATTGTTGATTAATTTGGAAATATGGAATTTCAATGTTAAATTATTCATTATAATTGATTTACTAAGGTAAATGTACTTATTTTGAAACGAAAAATATTGCCTATGGATCGAAAAACTACAAAAATTTATTTTACAATCGACAAAAACTTCAATCCGGAGAATGGCCTAAAAGCGGCTGCTAGTATGGGTAGGAAGTGCGCTTGTCCTGTTACTTACATTCAATCCGAAAACTCTTACAATCTTATTCAGGGCGACAGTGAAAAGGCAAGAAAGGATTTTAAGTCAAAGTATTTCGTTGAGTTGGAGATCATTCAACAGGAGGGAAGTTTATGGAAATCCGTCTCAAAAGCGGCAGTTCAAGATAAAGCCAACATGGTTTTAGTTTGTGCGCCTGCAGAAAAGCCAGGATTTCTGGGTGGAGGAATGCACTCAGTGATTGCACAATTTGAAAGCCCGGTGGTTTTCTTGAATGAACATACTCAATGGGTAGATCCCAAGAATATTGTTATGCCTTTCGACGGGCGTTCAGAAACCAGACAAAAGCTGTTTCGCACTGCTGAATGGGCCAAGTATTATTTTAGTCATGTTTTGATTTTAGGACTGGCTAAACCGTCTGACCAAGAAGACAAACATTATGTTCATACCTATTGCATTCAAGCTGCCAATAAAATGGTGGATTTTCAGGTACGACATAAAATTGAAGAACTGGAAGTAAAAGACAAAGATATGGTTGACACGGTAATTGACAGATCAAAAGGACTACCGGATAGTTGGATTTCGGTGGTAAGTAACGTAGAAGGGGTGTTTAGAAAATCATCCTTTCAGACCTTGTGTGAAACCAGTGTAAATCCTGTTATGATTATGCCATTCCAAGAAGTTGTTGGAACGGGCGGAGTGGGGTATTAAACGCGTGTTCTTTATTGAATTCATTAAGTTGCAATTTTGGGAATAACTCTGTTGTAGATTCAAGGATTATTCCCGAAATTGCGATGAAATACCATGGTCAGGGATATACAATCATTTCTTCAAGAAGGAACCGTTCCAGAAGTTCTCTTTTGGGTAGGTTGTGCAGGTAGTTACGATGAACGTGCACAACGAGTTAGCAAAGCTTTTGCTCAGATTCTTCAAAAGGCAAATGTAGATTTTGCCATTTTGGGCGCTGAAGAAGGCTGCACCGGAGATCCAGCAAAACGAGCAGGGAATGAATTTCTCTTTCAAATGCAAGCCATGCAAAACATCGAAGTTTTGAATGGATATGGAATTAAACGGATTGTAACTGCTTGCCCACATTGTTTTAATACCCTGAAAAATGAATATCCCAGTCTCGGTGGAAATTACGATGTAGTGCATCACACTCAGTTTATTAACGAATTATTGGATTCCGGTAGATTGGCCATTGAAGGTGGAGCATTTAAAGGCAAGAAAATTGTTTACCACGATAGTTGTTATTTGGGAAGGGCCAACGGAATTTATGAAGCACCACGAATGGTAATGCAGCGATTGGATGCTGATTTGGTTGAAATGAAACGATGCAAAACCAACGGGTTCTGCTGTGGGGCTGGTGGAGCTCAAATGTTTAAGGAAGCAGAAAACGGCACTAAAGAAGTAAATATTGAACGTGCCGAAGAAGCATTGGAAACAAAAGCGGATATCATCGCAGTTAACTGTCCGTTTTGTATGACCATGATGCGCGATGGGGTGAAGCACTTTGAAAAAGAAGACCAAGTTCAGGTTTTGGATATTGCAGAGTTAATTCAGGCAGAACACAAATAACGGCTCTCTTAATTTATTCTGAACTTAACAAATGATAATACCCCAATTACCTGGTCATTCTCGAGTATGGTTTTTTGGAGCCAATCGAATTTTAAATAGCGATGAAATCGCTAAGTTAAACGTCCAACTTGCAGAATTTATTTCGGATTGGAAAGCACATGGAGTCGGAATTACGGCTGGTTTTGAAATTATTCACGAATCTATTATAATCATTGCCGCAGATGAAACCCATGCACCACCTTCCGGATGCAGCATCGATAAAGTATTTGGACTGCTGAAAGATTCTGGAATCGACTTTTTTCAGCGCCAATTAATTTGGAGGGCATTTTGCAATACCTCCGAAATTTATACGTTAAGTCAAGCAATGGAACAACTGGAATCAGGTAACTTTAATGCTCAAACCTTAATTGTTAATTCTATGGTTACCAATCTGGAACAGGTTCGTAACCAGTTTTACATACCCATCAATGCCAGTTGGGCAAGTAAAAAATTGAATTTAGTTTGAATTTAACTTCGAATGCATTTTCTTATTTACGATCGATATTAAATTTGACTCGTATGCAACTTGCAATATTAAAATGACAGGTTCTCATACAGTCTGTTGCTTGAATTGAGATTTAGAATAAAAGTACAACAAATGAAAGATAAACGCATAGCCATATTATTTTTAACCATTTTTATTGACCTGTTGGGTTTCGGTATAATTATTCCCATTCTGCCTAATTTAGCAAAAGAATTCGCAGCAGAATCTCATCTGGGAATTCAACCCGATATTGCAGTAGGATTGGTAGCTGCCGTTTTTTCGGTGATTCAATTTTTATTCGCACCCATATTCGGCTCCATTTCGGACCGGTTAGGACGACGGCCCATTATTCTTGGCTCAATTTTAGTGAATGCCGTGGGTTACTTAATGTTTGGGTATGCATCCAGTTTTGCGTTACTTATTATTTCTAGAATTGTTTCGGGTTTTGGAAGTGCAAATATTTCAGCAGCTCAAGCTTATATCGCCGATATAACATCCCCCGAAGAAAGAGCTAAAAAAATGGGAATTATTGGAGCTGCATTCGGATTGGGATTTGTGTTTGGTCCGCCTATTGGAGGATGGCTGTACGATTGGGGAATGAATTCGGTGAAATTAGAACCAATTTTACAGGGCTTAAGTCAAGCACAGAATATGCAGCAAATGGCAGAAGGTATGGCTTTGAAACGCAGCATTGGTTTGGAATATGTAGGAATATTTTCAGCTATATTATGTTTAATAAACCTAGTGTTGGCTTGGAAGTATTTACCAGAAAGCATCCAAGAGAAGTCGGGAGTAAAACGCAAACCATCTGAAACGTTTAAAGGGATGGTTACAGTTTGGAGCGTTGAAATCGTGGGTGAATTGCTGTTGATTAACTTCATTTATATTGCTGCATTCTCTATGATGCAAATCAACGCATCGGTTTTATGGAAGGAGCATTATGGACTTTCGCCTAAAGCCATTGGGAATATTTTTGGAATCATTGGTATTTTTAGTGCCATTGTTCAAGGTGGATTAATTGGTGTCTTTCAGAAAAAATTTGGCTTAAAGCGGATGTTATTATGGGGGGCGCCATTATGTGCAATAGGTCTGAGCATCATACCTTTGCCTTCCAGAGAGTGGTTTTATCCCGTGCAAATACTAGCCATATTCTTTTTGGCTATGGGGAATGGTTTTTTGATGCCCTCAATAAATAGCTTGGTTTCTATGCATTCTCCTGCCGGTTCCCAAGGTAAAATGATGGGGATTTTGCAAAGCATGGGTTCGTTGGCACGCGCAGTTGGACCTCTGTTTTCAGGTATTTTGTATGCTCAATATTTTGCTTTGCCCTATTTGATGGGCGGATTTTTAATGTTGATTGTGTTTATTTTGGCTTTGTTGTTGAATGCAAAACTGGCTAAAAATACGCCCTAAAATAATGAATCGATGCCCTGCGTTTTTTCAGATAAAATGAAATATTAATTTGCTCATTCCAATAAACTCCAGCTATCATGTTACCAATCGACGCTAGTTCTCAGGTTACCCATTGACTCTGGTTATCATATTACCAATAAACTCCAGCTATCATGTTACCAATCGACACTAGTTCCCAGGTTAATTTAGAATCTAATGAAAATTAAAGTACTTCATATTAATGCCAATACTGCTGGAGGTGCGTTTGTGGTTGCTCAACGACTTCATGAAGCTTTGAATCTACGGGATGATGTAATTTCAAATCACTTGGTGTTTGATGGTAAGCCGGGAAATTATTTTCTTTGGGCAAATAACCGCGTTCGGAAGGCAGTTGCAATTACAAACCACGCTTTAGATAAATTGGATTTTTTACGATTTGAAGCCTCATCAAGAATACGATTTCAATTTAATCATGCCAGTATGGGTATTGATATTACGGAGCATCCCTTAGTTAAAGATGCCGATATTATTCATTTTCACTGGGTACATAAAGGATTTCTTTCATTTACTGGTCTTGAGAAATTGTTAAAGCTAAATAAGAAATTCATTTGGACTTGCCACGATTTGTGGCCGGTTACAGGTGGCTGTTATTACACTTGGGGATGCGATCATTTGACTGAAGGTTGTTTTGATTGTAAGTTTTTAAAGAATCCAGGAAATCCAGATCGTTCTACTAAGTGGTTTAAATTAAAGGAACGGCTTTGGGGAAATGGTCAAGTTCGTTTTATAACTCCAAGTAGATGGTTGGCTGAAATAGGAAACACATCGAAGATGTTTCAATCCCCCCAAATGAAACCGATAAAAGCCATTCCAAATGCGATAAACACAGATTTCTTTGCCCCAGTAAGCCTTGATGATAAAAGGAAGCTTAAACAGGATTTGGGATTGAATCCCAATCTACCGGTCATTTTATTTTCTGCGGCCAATTTGAATAATCCAGCAAAAGGTTTTGAGTATTTTCTTCAGTGCATGAATGATTTAGTGCATCAAAAGGGCCAAGTGCAGTTTTTAATTCTGGGTAGAAATTATGCTCAATCGTTGCCGGAGAATTTGCCTGCAAAATTTGTAGGATTTGAATCAAATATCAATAAAATATTAAGATATTATCAAACTTCTGATATTTATGTAACCACTGCCATTGAAGATAATTTGCCCACCACAGTTATGGAGGCACTAAGCTGTGGCTTACCTTGTTTGGGATTTAAAGTGGGAGGAATACCGGAATTAATTGATCATAACAGGAATGGCTTTATTTTGGATTCCGGTGATGTGAAATCCTTAACTGATTTGTTGTTAAATCCGGAAATAGACTGGTTGAAGTTGGGTTTAGCGGCAAGGGATAAAGCGAAAAGTACGTATGATACTCACGTTGTATTAGATCAAATAGTAAACGAGTATCGCAGTTTATAATTGTACCAGATTAAACATCCCTTAAAAAAGAAAGGACCCCCAAACTACCAGGAGGCCCTTTCACCACAAACACTATGAAATTTTATTTCTTAGTCTACATTGTCGTGAAGCAAACGATTTGGCCCAATTTTAAATTCTTGGGGATTGTTTGAATCACTTTCGTTAATAGTTAACCTGGATATTTGGTCAACATTACTTGCTGGAGCCACTTCGAGTTGAATATTTCTTCGTTTGTATGCTGGAATATTCATATCGTAATCCTTGATGGATTGTTTTTCGATACGATTTCCATTATAATCACCGTAATCGGAAGAATGATTATTGAACTCGCGTGGGGTATGAAATTCTGAAGGCTTTACAAAACGATCTTCACTAGCTATGGGCGTTTTGAATAAATCTTCGATGGTATTGGCACTGTTTTTTTCTGGGGTGTAGGTATCTTCAATTTCAAATGTTTCGTCGGCATCATCTGCAAATTCGATTTGAATTTCGTTTGAAGCTACTGATTTTACTTTTTGCTCAAAGGGCTGATTGGCTTCTAAAATGTGTTGTGTTTTTTTTGCAGCTTCAAAGCCGGTGGCAATTACTGTAACACTGATGTAGTCTTCTAAACGCTCATCATGAGTTAATCCCATTTTTAAGTTGGCTTCATTTCCGGCTTCTTGTTGAAGGAAGGTAGTAATGATTCGGGTTTCACCCATGGTAGGCATTTTGTTTCCGAAACTTAGGTTAATCAACAAGTGTTTTGCGCCGTGAATTTTGGTGTTGTCAAGCAATGGAGAACGTAAAGCTGCTTCAGCTGCCTTTTGTGCGCGGCTTTCTCCATTTGCAACACCGGTACCCATAAGAGCTTGGCCACTGTCTTTCATCGCAGTTTTTACATCATTGAAGTCTACATTTATATGTCCGGACTTGAAAATGATGTCCGCAATCCCTTTAGCTGCGGTGCAAAGTATATTATCGGCTTCTGAAAATGCTTCTAAGAAGGATAAATCACCGTACATGTCAACAATGCGATCGTTGGAAATAGACAGCAATGCATCCACATGTGGCTTTAATTTTGCTAGACCATCTTCGGCTTGTTTCATTCTTCTTGGACCTTCATCCGAAAAGGGAAGGGTTACAATACCAACAGTCAATATGTTGAGTTCTTTTGCGATTTTAGCGATTACTGGGGCTGCTCCAGTTCCGGTTCCTCCACCCATTCCAGCGGTTACAAATACCATTCTGGTACCATCAGAAAGAATACTTTTGATTTGTTCACCGCTTTCAAGAGCTGCTTTTTCACCGGTTTCAGGATCGGATCCTGCGCCTAAACCTGCGGTTAAATTCAAGCCCAATTGAATGCGATTGGGAACATTACTATGACGTAAAGCTTGGTGATCGGTATTGCAAATGAAGAAATCAACGCCTTCAATCCCCATTTTGAACATGTGATTAACGGCATTGCTACCTCCTCCACCTACACCGATAACTTTAATAATTTTATCTAATGTTAGATCTGGTTGAAATTCCATCATGATTTTCTTTTTTTAGGTAATTAATTTTGGAAATCGTCTTGATCATCGGCTAACCAATCGTTCAAGAAATTTTTGAACAAACTGATACCATTGTATGTTTTTGGCCATCCCAGACCCTTTTTGTTTTCGTTTGGGATTTGAGTATCTGAAATTACTTCCTCAACCACCGCTTCCTGTTTTTGAGCAGCTTGTTGCTCTTCCAACGGAACCAATTTTTCATTTGGACGGTACTGTGAACCTGTTTTTAATTCAACCTCTACACCGGTCATCACTAAACCAATTGCAGTAGCATACATAGGATTTCGAACTTCATCGATCATTCCACGTCCTAGGTGTTGTCCAGGTTTTCCAGTATGAACGTCTAAACCAGTAAAGAAGCTAAACAACTGACTTACATCCTTCATGCTGGATCCACCACCTGTTAATACAATTCCACCGTGCAGTTTGTGTGCTATACCACTCATTTGGATTTCAAAATCCACTTTTTGAATGATGTCTTCCATTCGGGCACGAATTACTTGAGAAATGGCGTAAACAGAAATTTCCTTGCTTTGACGTCCAGGCAAACCTGGGATTACCACCACTTCGTTGCGCATTTGTTCGGTAGGGAAGCACGATCCGTATTTTACTTTTACTTCTTCGGCTTGTTCTTTTAGAATCCCAAAGGCCTCTTGTAAATCGCGTGTAATTCTATCTCCACCAATAGGAATAATAGCGGTATGTGAAATGTAACCGTTTTGGAAAATACAAATATCGGTAGTTCCACCACCTATATCTACCAAAGCCACACCTGCTTCAATTTCAGCTTGAGATAATACCGCAGCAGCTGATGCTACGGGTTCCACAATTAGATCGGCTACTTCAAGTGCGGAATTGTTTACCGCGCGACCAATGGTGCGAGCACGACTTGTTTCACCAGTAATAATGTGGTAATTGCATTCTACTCGAACGCCAATACGTCCCACTGGGTCGCGTATTCCATCTTCTCCATCAATTTTATATTCTTGTGGAAGTACATGTAAAATTTCTAAACCGGGCGACAATTGCAAATTGGCCATTTCGCTTTCCAAATTGTTTAGTTCAATTTGTGAAATTTCTTCATCTCCGTTTCTACGAGTGAGAGTGCCTCGATGTTGCAAACTCTTAATATGGTGGCCTGCTATGCCCACATAAACAGAATTGATTTTTACTTGACTTTGTTTTTCTGCTTCTCGTACTGCTGCGTTGATGGCGTTTACCACGGTAGAAATGTTGGCTACCATACCGCGCGAAACCCCACCTTGGCTGGATGCTTTGCCAATTCCCAAAATATTGAGTTTATTGTTTTCAGCCAATTGGCCAACAATAACACATATTTTGGTGGTTCCGATGTCTAATCCAACGATAATTTTGTTTGATTCAGGCATAATTGTAGTTTTTAGTTTGTAGTTTAGTTTGTGGTGTTTTAAATTCTATACACTTAGTTTGTGATTGTGTGTTCTTTTTTAGTCAGTCGCTCTTCCAACAATTTGATTCTCGTATGAAATTTCGATTTCTGAGTACTTGTTCCAACCTACTAACGGTAGGCCTTTTTCATAGAAAAGACGCAGGTTTTCGAACTTTTTATCCAAGTTCACAACGTTGTTTAAAACAATGCTATGACTTCCTACGCGAGGAAACAACAAATAGCGTTCTAACTTATCGACATAGCATTGTTCAAATTGCATGTTCCACAAAGGTTGAGTATGAATGAACTTCGCTATTTCTAATAATTCGAGTGCTTTTTTGTGTCCCATTTTTTTGCCTGGAGTCATTTTAAAAGGGATTGTTCCATTGATAACAATTACATTGGGCCCTTTTATTTTGTTCCGTTTCATGATTACTCCCGAAGTATCAAAATAGAATGTTTCATTGCGACTATGAATTTGGGCAATTGCTTGTCGTTCGTTGATTTGAACTTTTAATTTTCCATCGAAAGAAACATAAACTATGGCTCTTTGAATGTAGGGAATTCGATTAAGTTCGATTTCCAATTCAGTTAAAGAAACCTCAGAAGCCGGTTTACCAATGGGATTTCCAATTTTGTCTTCCACGAAGTTGGATATTTCTTGTTGGGTTAAAAATTGAAAAGATGTATCTGAAGTGTTGATCTCTACACGCACCTCATTTATAATGCGGTTTTTTCCTGCAAAATTCAATTTTGACCAAAGAAGAAGCAGCAGTAGAATTAAGAATACCGCAATAGATAACATCCATTGTCTGCGACTAAATGCTAATTTTATACTCTTCATTGTGATTTATATTTAAGTTTACCCAAATGGAGATTGAAAAATTTCAACCTCTTTCATTCTGAATTTTTATTGATTTTATTTATAAATGTGTATGGAATTATGTCGAATTTTGAGGTTCAAAATTATAATTGGAAAAGATCTTTTATTTGAGGCACAAGCTTGTCAATATCTCCTGCTCCTAATGTTAAAAGCACTCTTGGTGGCTGTTTTTCAAGCGTTTTTAAAATTTCTGAAGCGCTTAACAAACGTTTGTTTGCATTGGGAATCATATCCAATAATGCTTGTGAGTTAATCCCCTCGATGGGAAGTTCACGTGCTGGGTAAATTTCCATGAGCCATACTTCATCGAGCTGAGAGAGTTCATGAGCAAATCCGGACATAAAATCGCGAGTTCTGGAGAACAAATGGGGTTGGAAAATCCCAGTTATTGGATATTCTGGGTAAAGAGCTTTTACAGAGGAGATTATGGCATTTAATTCCTGCGGGTGATGCGCGTAATCATCGATATAGGCAATTTGCTGGTTGTCGATAATGTATTCAAATCGACGTTTTACGCCTGTAAAACTACGTATTGCAGCCGCAATTTTTTCGGGGGAAATTTTTAATGATTCTTGGCACAATGCAAATGCGGCAGTAGCATTGGATATATTGTGAAATCCGGGTAAGCCACATTGAACCTTTTCGAACGTTCCAGAAAAGTTAAATTCAAATTTGTGTTGTTTAATTTGAACATGCTGGTAGTAAAAATCCAATGATGTATCTTCCTCAGATTGTTTGAAACCATAACGATACGCTTTTGTAATATCACTATTTGGATTCAATGCTACTTCTGAATGAATGTACACATTTCCCTTACATGAGTGAGCAAATTGTTCAAATGCTTCAAAAAATGCCTCTGCCGTTCCGTAGATGTCTAAATGATCTGGATCTGCCGCAGTAATTATTGCGGCATTCGGTGATAATTGATGGAAGCTGCGATCAAACTCATCGGCTTCTACCACCACAATGGGTTTGTCCATTAAATTCTCACCGGAAGTGAAATGGATATAATTCGAATTGTAATTGGAGCTTATTCCCCCAAGAAAGGCCGTAAAGTTAATTCCATTGGAATACAATATATGCGCTATCAAACTCGAAGTAGTTGTTTTACCATGAGTACCTGCTACAGCAATACAAAAGGCATCTCGGGTTATTATACCTAATACCTCCGCACGCTTTTTAAGTTCTATGCCTTGGGAAAGTAACCAGTTCTTTTGGATGTGATCTTTGGGTATAGCCGGTGTGAAAATGTATAAAACATCCTTTTGCAAGGCGTGCACAAATTCAGGTAGCGACTCAATGCTATCTTCAAAAGTGATTTTTGCGCCTTCTTTGATTAACTCATCAGTTAAAGGTGTAGGTGTTTTGTCGTAACCTGCAACTTCCATTCCAACAGATAGAAAATAACGGCAAATTGCACTCATACCTATACCTCCAATACCTAAGAAATAGGCTTTTTTGTAGGTATTTAATCCGGACTGTGGAATCGTGTTACTCATGATTTAAAATGGTTTTAACAATGAATTCTGTTGCGTGGGGACGAGCTGATTTCAACTGATTTTCTCGCATGGATTTTAATTTTTCTTCGTTGAATATCAACTGTTGTATAACCTTTTTTAGCTCTTCTTCGAGTTGATTGGATTCTTTTATTAGGATACTTCCATTTCCCTTCTCAGCTTGACGGGCATTAAAAGTTTGATGATCGTCGGTAACATTGGGAGATGGAATGAATATTGCAGGAACTCCAGTAGCGAGAATTTCGCTTACAGATAGTGCTCCGGATCTGGATATTACTAAGTCTGCACAACTATATGCTAGATCCATTCGTTGTATGAATTCTGATATAAATTCACCTGATTGACTGGATTCAGGGTGCTTGTAGAATTTACCTGTTTGCCAGATGATTTGAATTTGATGTTCACGGAAGTAAGGAAGAAGAGAAGCAATTGCCAAATTGATACTTCGTGCTCCTAAAGAACCACCAGTAATAAAAAGTACTTTCTGATCGGGATTTAGGTGGAAGAATTCACAAGCTTGTTTGCGTTCCGCTTGTTGTAATATTTCTGTTCGAATCGGATTGCCAGAGTGAATCCAATTTCCAAATTTGAACTGAACTTCCATCCCCGGAAACCCGCAAAAGATGGTTTTAGCTCGTTTGCTTATAATTTTATTGGTTAATCCGGCAAAGGCATTACCTTCCCAAGCGTAAACCGGAATATTCATGTGTGTAGCAGCTAAACATACGGGCAAGCTGGCGTAACCACCGGTGCCAACCACCCATTTCGGTTGGTTTTTTCGAAGTAATTTGCGAGCTTGAAAGTAACTTTGTAGGGCTTTGAATGCGATTTTGAAGTTTTGGATTGTAAACGACCGTTTTAATCCTTCAACGGGTAAACCTACGATTTCGAAGCCGGCTTGAGGTACTTTTTCCATTTCCATTTTACCCAATGCACCCACAAAAAGAATCGAAGCTTCCGGAACCGCTTTTTTTAATTCATTTGCAATGGCTACGGCCGGAAAAATATGGCCACCAGTGCCACCTCCCGTAAAAATATATTTAGCCATTGTTTTCAGAATTATCGGGTGAAACGGAACCCGCACCTTGAACGCTCGTGCGGAGTTTTTCTTGCTGGATATGTCGACTAACTCCCAATATGATTCCAAACGCCATGCTATTAAAAAGAATGGATGTTCCCCCCATACTCACTAATGGAAGTGTTAACCCGGTAACAGGCAACTTTCCAATGGATACTCCCATATGTATCAACGCTTGAACCGTTGTTGTAACTGAAATTCCAAGTACCACCAATGCCGCAAATGAACGCTGTGTTTCCACGACCATTTTAAGGGACCTATAAATCAATCCCAAATAGCAAATAACCAAAATGAATCCGCCTACAAAACCATATTCTTCAACGATTATAGCAAAAATAAAATCCGAATAGGGGTGGGGAAGAAAATTCCGTTGGGTACTGTTTCCAGGTCCCTTGCCCCAGAATCCGCCCGAAGCCACCGCTATCTTCGCTTGAAGCTGTTGATATCCTCCATTCCCATCTACATCTTTACCCATGTACGTTTCTATTCTTCGTTTCCAAGTGGGTAATCGAGTATCTTGGTATTTGTCCATATCGATATTCATCAAGAATAAATAGAAAATAGACGCTATGGACATCAAAATAAGTCCCATGATTATGATGAATTTCATTTTTATCCTTCCCATAATCATGATTAATGTGGATGTACAAATGATAACCAACGATGTACTTAAGTTTTCCGGTATAATTGGTATTATAACCAACACAATGACGCCAATTATTGTACCGAAAACTTTAGGTTTGTCAACTTCATCTTGGTTCTTGCTCATATATCTTGCAATGAATATGGCAAGAAACAGCTTAGCCATATCTGAAGGTTGTAGCGTAAACCCGAATATGGGAATAACCCGTGCTGCATTATTTATTTTGTACCCAACTACCAGAGTTAAATACAATAATATAATGGAAACAATGAGCATTACAAATGAGATTTTTGCGTAGTATTTGAACGGAATCTTGTGTGTTAAATACATGATTCCCCAACCTGCAGCAATGAATCCAAAATGTCGCAGCAAATAATGCTCAGTATCGCCTTGTTGTTTGGAAAATGAAATGGTTCCTGTTGAACTATACACCGCCAAAATCCCGATTACCGACAAAATGAATACAATAGCCCAAATAAAAGGGTCTCCTTGGAATGCAGATTTGACTTTAGAAGGTGTAATATTTAACATAACGTTTCAGCTGATACCGATAATTAAAGATTTTTAACCGCTTGTTTGAAAAGTCTTCCACGCTCTTCGTAATTCTCAAATAAGTCAAAACTTGCACACGCTGGCGATAAGAGAACCACATCATTTGATGCTGCAAGTCTGGATGCAACATGCACTGCTTCTTGAGCACTCGTGGTGTTTATAATCATATCAACATCGGACTGAAATGCTTGATGTATTTTACGATTATCCATCCCTAAACAAATAATCAATTTTACTTTTTCTTTCACTAGAGGTTTTAAATCTGCATAGTTATTGCCTTTATCAACACCACCAGCAATCCAAATTACTGGACGATCCATGCTTTCTAGCGCGTACCAAGTGCTATTTACGTTCGTAGCTTTACTGTCGTTGATGTACTCTACTCCGTTGTATTTTCCAACGCTTTCAAGTCGATGTTCCAAGTTTTGGAAGTTGCTTAGACTTTCACGAATGTTCTCTTTACGAACATCGATTAAGCTTGCCATAATTGCAGCGGCCATGCTGTTGTAGCCGTTGTGTCTTCCTCTTAAATTAAAATCTTGTGTATTCATTGTGTATGTGGTTTTTTCTAATATAATATGTATGATTTGTTGACTTAGGTATGCCCCAAAGTCCAAGGTTTGATCGTGTGAAAATGGTATAAGCGTAGAGGAAATAGAATTTGAATGCCTCTCCAATCCACGTTTTGTAAGCTCATCGTCTGCGCAATAAATGAAGTAATCATTGCGTGTCTGATTGAGCGTTAATCTGAATTTAGAATCGATATAATTATCCAGATTGTAATCATAGCGATCCAGGTGATCCGGTGTGATGTTGGTAAGACATGCAATATGGAACTTGATTTTATCGTTTCCGTCTAATTGAAAGCTACTTACCTCTAACACATAATAATCGAAGATATTTTCTGCCACTTGCCAAGCGAACGATTTTCCGATATTCCCCCCCAATCCAACATTCAATCCTGCCTCCTTCAGTATGCGATAGGTTAAACTGGTTGTAGTAGTTTTACCGTTGGTGCCACTGATGGCAATCAGCATCGCATCCGTATATCTCCCGGCAAATTCAATTTCAGAAATAATGGGTATGTTCTTTTCTTTGAGGGACATTACCACCGGTGCTTTGTCTGGTATTCCTGGACTTTTAATTACTAGCTGTGCTTGAAGAATACGTTCTAAACTGTGCTGATTTTCTTCCCATTCAATCCCTCGTTGATTTAGTTCTGCTTTGTAGGTCTCGTCAATGCAACCAAAATCCGATACAAATACAGTCCAACCTTGTTTTTTACCCAAGATGGCTGCACCTGTTCCGCTTTCGCCTGCTCCTAATATGACAAGAATTTGATTCATTTTTTCGGGGGATGTTAATTCGTTTTATGGTTTATTATAGGTTGTGTTTTTTAGAATATGAGAATTGAATTTTAGTCGTGGAGTTGATTCGAATTATATGAGTTTAATTATGTTTAGTTGGGTTTTGTATATTCTGTTTTGGATTATCTCAGTTTGATTAAAGCTATGGTGGCAAGAACTAGAATGACAGTTATTAACCAGAATCTCAAAGTGATTTTGCTTTCGGGAATTCCTTTTTTCTGGTAATGGTGATGTAATGGTGTCATTAAGAAGATTCTGCGTCCTTCACCAAATTTTTTCTTCGTGTACTTGAAGTAACTTACTTGTAGAATTACAGAAACACTTTCAGCGAAGAAAATACCACACAGTATAGGAATCAGTAATTCCATTTTGATGATTATTGCCACAGCTGCAATAGCTCCACCCAAGGCCATACTTCCGGTGTCGCCCATAAAAACTTGAGCCGGAAATCCGTTGTACCAAAGGAATCCCAAACAAGCTCCAATCAAGGCGGCCAAGAAAACTACTACTTCACCACTTTGAGGCACATATATAATGTTTAAGTATTTTGCAATTTTTACATTTCCCGTTGAGTATGCTAATATTCCTAAGCCAACACCCACCAAAGCAGTGGTTCCAGCAGCCAATCCATCAATGCCATCAGTTAAGTTAACAGCATTGGTTATGGCCATAACAATAACTATAATGATGGGTACAAACAAAAGCCAAGCATTTCCATCGCCAGGGATTAATTCCGAATAGTTCAAACGGTGCTTAGAGATGGGTAAATTGGTTTCTAAAGGAATGCTGTTAGCACTGTGTGTATAATCTACCGCAACTG
>CAMDDG010000029.1 GCA_945890895.1 Chitinophaga pinensis
CCCACCGAAATTTGTGGATGGTATATTGGCAGTTGTAGGAGAGAAAGTAATTTTAAGTAGCGATTATGAGACTGAAAAAGTACAGTTAGCAAGAGGGCAAGTACTACCAGATAGTCAAAAAATTTATTGCTATGTACTGGAGCAATTGATTATCCGTAAATTAATGTTGAGTCAAGCTGAAATCGATAGTTTGCCCATTTCAGATGATCGAGTAGAAGCGGAAATCGATAATCGTATTCGAAATTTCCAACGTCAGGCCGGAAGTTTGTCGGATTTGGAGAAGTATTTAGGAAAAACTATTCAGGAATTTAAAGAAGAAATTCGACCCAAAATGCGTGAGCAATTGCTTTCGCAAGAAATGCAACAGAAAATCACTGGAAATATTCGGATTAGTCCAAAGGAAGTACAAGAGTTTTATAAGAGAATACCCGAGGATAGCTTACCCGTCATTCCTACTGAAGTAGAAGTGGCTCAGTTGCTTGTGGAATTGCCAATTTCTCAAGTTTCAACGGATTTTGCAATGGAGCAGTTGGAGCAATTGAAAAAGCGAATTCAGAAAGGAGAATCATTCGAGAAATTGGCACGGTTGTATTCAATGGATCCAGGTTCAAAGAACCAAGGAGGACTTTTGCCAGAATTTGGACGGGGAGAAATGGTTTCTCAGTTTGAACGAATGGCATTTAAACTCAAAGAAGATAGTTTAAGTCCTGTGTTTAAATCAGATTTTGGATACCATTTAATGAAGCTCATAAAGAGGAAGGGAGAAAGAGTTATTGCTGCGCATATTTTGATTCGACCTGAAAATACATCTGATGATTATTTGATTGCATCGAATCGAGCAGATTCTATTTATAATCTTTTGTCGTCAGGAAGTTTAGATTGGTGTACTGCTGTAAAAAAGTTTTCATCTGAGAAAATGGGAAATCAGGGTTACTGTGGATTTTTAACAGATGAATCAACGGGAATGCAAAAAACGTTGTTTGAAGCATTACCCACCGATGTAAAACAAATTGTAGAGAAACTAAAGCCCGGTGAATTTTCAAACCCTGCGGTTACTCAAACACCAGATGGAAGGATTATGTACCGTATTTTGTATTTAAAAACATTTATTGCTCCGCATCAAGCCAATTTGATACAAGATTACAGCCGTATTCAAATGGAAGCAGAATCTGAAAAGAAACAGCAAACAATTGACAAATGGGTGGAAAAGCATCGTAAACGAACCTATATTAAAATCTATACACGCGATGCAGGATGTGGAGATTTAGCAAAATGGGGGAACGAATAATATGAATTCAGTTGAATTGGCTCGTGGTTTTGAAGGAAAAATTTCTGATTTAAAGACCGAAGTTTCTAAAGTTATTGTTGGTCAGGAACAAACCGTGGAGGCGTTAATTAATGCTTTATTTTGCCACGGACATGTTTTGATGGTAGGTGTACCGGGATTGGCAAAAACGCTTCTGGTTAAAACTATTTCAACCGTATTGGATTTGGATTTTAATCGAGTACAATTCACACCGGATTTGATGCCGAGTGATATTGTGGGTTCTGAAATTTTAGATGAACAACGTCAATTTCGATTTCTTAAGGGACCTATTTTTACCAATTTACTTTTGGCAGATGAGATAAATAGAACTCCTCCAAAAACTCAAAGTGCTCTTTTAGAAGCCATGCAAGAAAGGCAAGTTACAGCTGCTGGTAAAAATTATCATTTACCTGATCCATTTTTTGTATTGGCAACTCAGAATCCTATAGAACAAGAAGGAACCTATCCGTTACCTGAAGCACAATTGGATCGATTTATGTATCAGGTAAATTTGGATTATCCAAGTTTTGAACAAGAAGTTCAAGTTCTGAAGCAAACTACTCAACCCATTCATGTGGCTGTGAAACCCATTTTAAATGCTTCTGAAATTCTTCAATATCAACAGTTGGTAAAGGAAGTACCTGTTACGGATGCTGTGTTTGAATATGTAGTTAAATTAGTCCAAAAAAGCCGTCCTAATACCAGTGGCGCGCACACTACAAGTAATCAGTATTTAGCCTATGGAGCTGGGCCACGGGCAGGTCAAAATCTAATAAACGGAGCTAAATGTCATGCATTGATGCACGGTAAATTTTCAGTTGATATTGAGGATGTTAAAGCCGTGTCTTATTGGGTTTTGGGTCACCGAATCGTATTGAATTTCAAAGCAGAAGCAGAAGGCGTAAAGGTTAAGAATATTATTGATTCTTGGCTTTAATCGAGTTTTTTCTGTAATAAAGCCCGTAAAGGGTTGATCACAGTTGAGTTAAGCAGCTTAGTAATATTATGTGAATTTTCTGGGGAATCAAATAGTACTTCCTATTTGTGGGGTCAGTTCTTCCTATTTGTGAGGCCGGAACTTCTCTATAAACGTCTGAATTTCCCAATAAAAAAAAGGCGATATCGCGCCGCTACAACCTGATACCCTTGCTTCCTTCCGGACCTGGGGGAGTTCACAGGGAGCTGGCCGTATCGCCCTGGTGCAAAGATACAACGATTCTCTTGTCATTCAAAATATTCTCTACTCGCAATGAAAATAAACCTTTATTCTGAAAATGTTTCCAATTCTTAATTGTGGTAATACGGTCTTAAATAGTTAATTTCGAAGTTATCTTCATGCGTTTAAGTTCACAAAATCTAATTAAACAATACGGCTCTAAACGAGTGGTAAACGATGTTTCAGTTGAGGTAAATACTGGTGAAATTGTTGGTTTGTTGGGGCCTAATGGTGCGGGTAAAACCACAACCTTTTATATGTTTGTGGGATTAGTAAAACCAGATACGGGTAAGATATTTCTCAATGATGAAGAAATTACTCATTTGCCTATGTACCGACGTGCTAGAAAAGGATTGGGTTACCTTCCCCAAGAAGCATCCGTTTTTAGGGAATTAAGTGTTGAAGATAATATAAAAGCCATTTTAGAAATAACAAAATTAACTCCCATCGAACAAAAGGAGAAACTTGAGAGTTTAATCGAAGAGTTTGGCTTGGGTCGGGTGCGTAAGAACTTGGGAAAGGTTTTGAGTGGTGGAGAACGTCGTAGAACTGAAATTGCTCGCGCTTTAGCCACAGATCCGAGTTTTATTTTGTTGGACGAACCTTTCGCAGGTGTAGATCCAATTGCCGTTGAGGATATTCAAGCCATTGTCTCAAAATTGAAAGAAAAGAATATTGGCATTTTGATAACTGACCATAATGTTCAAGAAACGTTAAGCATTACGGATAGGGCCTATTTGCTTTTCGAAGGTAAATTGCTTAAACAAGGCACAGCTGAAGAGTTGGCCGCGGATGAAATGGTTAGAAAGGTGTATTTGGGACAAAATTTTGTGTTACGCAGAAAGTCCCCAGAAAGTTTAACGTTTTGAGACTGATCATTTCAAATAGTTTAAATCCGTACTTTAACTTAGCAGCTGAGTCCTATTTGCTTCATCATTGCTCGGAGGATGTAATGATGATTTGGCGTAGTGAAAAAGCTGTGGTTTGCGGAAAGCATCAGAATGTTTGTGCAGAGGCCAATTTTAAGTTTTGTCGAGAAAATCAAATTCAGATAGCACGAAGATTAAGTGGCGGTGGAACCGTTTTTCATGATTTAGGTAATATTAATTTTACCTTTATTAAGAATTTAAAAGAAGGTATTGAAAAAGCTGTTAACTATAAGCAATTCTTGGAACCGGTTAGATCTGTTTTATACGATTTAGATATTCCAACAACCTATAGCCATAGAGATGATTTATTACTCAATGGATTAAAAATTAGCGGAAATGCACAGCATATCTATCAAAAAGGAATGCGATTGTTGCATCATGGTACACTGTTGTATAGCTCCGATTTAAAGTCATTAAATACATCGATTCACTCCAAAGGTAAATATGAGGGTAAGTCAGTTCCCAGCAATCGCTCAGAGGTTACCAATATAATAGAACATAAAAATTGGGGTTCTGTAGATGCATTTTTGAACGTATTAAAGTTGGGATTTGAACAATTTTGGGGGACGGAGTTTCGGGAATTATCCGACACAGAAATTTATGAAATTCAGTCAATTCAAAATGAAAAGTTTGAAACTGAGAAATGGATAGTTGGATACAGCCCAAAATACACTCACACGCGTACATTTTCTACTTCTCAAGGTATAATATCAATAGAAATGTATGTGGTAGACGGAGTAATTCAACGTTTTGAATATTCATCCGACCAAGATTTTGAATTTAACGGACTGGAGGGTGAAGAGTTAACCATGTCTAATTTGCAAAAAGCATTTCCTCAATTGGACGAATTGGAACTGTTGGAGTTTTTTTAACGATTAAATTGGAATCGTATGAATAAAAAAGAGCGAGTTGAGTTTATTGGGAGTAAATTGGAAGAACTGTATCCAGAAACTCCAATACCTTTGGATCATTCTGATCCATATACATTGTTAGTTGCTGTGTTATTGAGTGCACAGTGTACAGATGAAAGAGTTAATAAAATCACTCCTAATTTATTTCAAAAAGCCAATAATCCTCATGATATGATTAATTTGAGTATCGAGGAAATTAGAGATATCATTAAACCATGCGGGTTATCACCTTTTAAAAGTAAAGCTATTTGGAATCTTAGTAGAATACTTGTTGATGAATATCAAGGAAATGTACCTCGAACATTTGAAGAATTAGAATCATTGCCGGGTGTTGGGCATAAAACCGCGAGTGTAGTTATGAGTCAAGCTTTTGGAGTTCCAGCATTTCCTGTGGATACACATATTCATAGATTGGCTGAACGTTGGAGGTTAAGTAATGGCAAAAGTGTAGAGCAAACGGAAAAAGACTTAAAACGGTTATATCCTAAAGAGATTTGGAATAAACTTCATTTGCAGATCATATTCTATGGTCGACAGTATTGCCCAGCTAGAGGGCATAATATAGAGAACTGTATTATTTGTAAAACGGTTAACTCTAAATTGTAGAATATCTTACGTGTAGTATGTAAAAAAATCCTCAGCTGAATGATCAACTGAGGATTACTTTATGATTTTGCAAAGTCAATTATTTGAATTGACAAAAATTACAATTTAAACGTTAGAAATCTCTAACGCGTTTTTCTCTTGGTTTATTGTCTCCGTAGTCCGAAGCACTCTTTGGTCCACCAAAGGATTTACCGGATCTTCCGCGAGATTCTCCTCGTCCTGAACCACTTTTGAAGCCAGTTGAGCCACTTCTGTCGCTAGAACGTTGAGCAGAAGAGCTTCCTGCAAAACTACGATCACCTCGAGAAGCACCACTGGATGCACCAAATCCACGGTCGGATCTGTTGCTACTTCCAGAATTGGAACCAAATCCACGGCCACCGCGATTTTGTCCTTCATTACTAGAATAACTTCTGCTAGAATCGCTGGATCGCTGACTTGAAGAACTTCCGCTAAAACCACGATCACTTCTTCCTGAGCTTGAATTTCTGGATTGTCCACGGTAGCTAGATGTATCTCTATTACCAGCACTTCTTCCTTCAGAGGGTGCACGATTTCCATCAAATGAACGACCATTACTTGAAGCCACACGTGTGCTAGGGTCTTTGTGGTCATTTCTATTTCCTCTTTCAGGACGACCAAAACGATCTCTTCTATCGTTTGAGTCACGGCGATCAAAATTGCGTGAACCTCCACGAGAAGAAGAACGTGATTTACCACCAACTCTACCTTCAGGAAGTTCGATTCTGAAATCGTGTTCCATTTCTAGAAGGGTTTCAGTTCCAAAAACTTTCGTAACTTGATCAAGTAGTTTCTTTTCACCGGCACTGCAGAATGACATGGCCAAACCTTCAGTACCAGCTCTACCTGTACGTCCAATTCTATGAGTATAGGTTTCGGCGTCTTCGGGCATGTCGAAGTTAACTACATAATTCAAAGCAGAAATATCCACACCTCTGGCAGCAACATCGGTGGCAACTAATAAACGAGCACGACCTGATTTAAAAATATCTAAATTTCTAGATCTTTCACGCTGGCTTTTGTCGCCATGAATAGCAACTGCAGAATGGTCATTATTTCTAAGAGTTTCTACCAAACGGTCAGCACCAATTTTGGTCTTTGTGAAAACCAACATGGAGTCAATTTGTTCATCTTCAAGTAATTGAAGAAGCAATTCTTCTTTGTTTTTTTGGCCAACAGCAAATAACCATTGTTTGATTTTTGGTTTTTGGCTTTCGGTTGGTAGGATGTCTACTTTTTCGGGTTCATTTAGTAATTCTTGAGCCAGAAAACGAATTTCCGGAGAAGCCGTTGCAGAAAATAATAGAGTTTGTTTGGTTTGATTTTCAAGATATTTGCCAATTTTGCGAATATCGTCAATGAAACCCATGTCTAACATACGATCACATTCATCTAAAACAAATGTTTGAACTTTTTGAAGTTTTACGTGACCTTGATTAATTAGATCAAGTAAACGTCCTGGAGTAGCAATAACAATATGCGTACCACGCTTAAGTTTATCTACTTGTCTGAATTGGGGAACACCGCCGTAAATCAAGGTGATTTTTAGGTGAGTGTCGCTAGCATAGGCCGTGAAATTGTCGGCAATTTGGTGAGCCAATTCACGTGTAGGAGCCAAAATTAATGAATGAATTTCTTTTTGGGGATTTTCAATGATCTTTTGGATGATGGGCATAGCAAATGCGGCTGTTTTACCTGTACCCGTAGGTGCAGTAGCGAAAAGATCCGCGTTTCTAAGAATGATCGGAATAGCTGCCTCTTGAATAGCAGTTGGGTGGCTGTAACCCTGTTTTTCAACAGCAGACAGCAATTGAGGCGCAAGCCCCAGCTCGTTAAATAATGTCATTTAATAATAATTTCTTACGGGCAAACGCTTTAAAGCAGAAATAGTAGCGTTGGAATCATGGATTTTAGATTCGAACTTGATTTAGTTCCCACTCGTAAACAATTGCGGTGCAAAGATAGTGAATATATTTGAAGTTATGCACATTTCGTCGATTAAAATGTGAATTATATAGTTTGGTTGAAAAAAACATTAATTGAATTATTCTGTTTAAGGCGACTGAATGAATATTTATCAAGGTAATCGAATGAACATTTTCAATGGATATTTTTTAAATGTAATTAAATGAATTTGTTTGTTGAAAGTTAGGAATAGTTGATTATTAACTGGGCGTTAATTGTGAATGGTGTAAATAGTTATTCTTGAATAAAAACTGTATGTTTCATGGATTAAACAGAAACTTTGGTGTAAATTTGAATGGATGTTGCAACAGGATTTACAATTCAATAAGAATGAAGATTTTAACAAGCAGTTGTGGGATGCAGTTAAGTCTAAACTAGTTAAAATTCATACCGGTGGAGGCGAAAAAGCAGCTGCGAAACAAAAGGAAAAAGGCAAGTTATTGGCTCGTGAACGAGTGAATTATTTGCGCGATACGGATACAAATTGGATTGAAATTGGTGAATTTGCGGGATATGAAATGTATTCCGAATACGGAGGGTGTCCTGCTGGTGGAGTTGTAGCTGGAATTGGTTATGTGTCTGGAAGACAATGCGTTATTGTTGCAAATGATGCTACTGTTAAAGCAGGTGCTTGGTTCCCAATTACAGGAAAGAAGAATTTAAGAGCACAAGAAATTGCTATGGAGAATAGATTGCCCATTATCTATTTGGTGGATAGTGCGGGAGTTTTTCTTCCAATGCAAGACGAAATTTTTGCAGATAAAGAGCATTTTGGAAGAATGTTTAGAAACAATGCAAAGATGAGCGCCTTGGGCATAACACAAATCGCCGCGGTAATGGGTAGTTGTGTGGCGGGTGGTGCTTATTTGCCTATCATGAGTGATGAAGCACTTATTGTTGAGGGAAATGGAAGTATTTTCTTAGCTGGAAGTTATTTAGTTAAAGCTGCTATTGGTGAAAATGTGGATAATGAAACTTTGGGAGGAGCTGTTACACAAACTGAAATTTCTGGAGTGATTGATGATAAATTCCCCAATGATCAAGCTTGTTTAGATCGAATTAAATATATCATGAACAAGTTAGGGTCTAATGAACTTGCTGGATTTAATCGGATTGCTTCTGTTTCACCCAAAAAAGCGGAGAAGGATTTATTCGGAATTCTCCCATATGATCGTGCAAAACCCTATAAAACAGTTGAACTGATTGAACGATTGGTAGATAATTCTGAATTTGAACAGTATAAACAAGATTATGGCAAAACCATTACATGTGGGTATGCTCGCATTGATGGTTGGGCAGTTGGAATTGTTGCCAATAATCGTGAAGTGGTAAAGAATAGTAAAGGCGAAATGCAATTTGGAGGGGTTATTTATTCAGATTCTGCAGATAAAGCTGCCCGTTTTATTATGAATTGTAATCAGAAGAAAATTCCTCTTGTTTTCCTACAGGATGTTACTGGTTTTATGGTGGGTAGTAGAAGTGAACATGGCGGAATAATCAAGGATGGAGCGAAAATGGTTATGGCTATGGCAAACAGTACAGTTCCTAAATTTACGATTGTAATTGGAAATAGTTATGGTGCTGGCAATTATGCCATGTGTGGGAAAGCATACGATCCTAGATTAATAGTTGCTTGGCCTTCCGCTAAAATTGCGGTAATGGGTGGTGACCAAGCTGCAAATACATTGTTGCAAATTGAAAAAGCACGTTTGTTAGGCAAAGGTGAACAAATATCCCCCGAAGCAGAAAAAGAACTGTTGGATAAGATCAAGGGTAAATACGATAACGGAACAACTCCCTATTATGCAGCAGCGCGCCTTTGGGTTGATGCTATCATCAATCCTTTGGAAACTCGGACTTGGATATCTATGGGGATAGAAGCGGCGAATAATGCGCCTGTAGAAAAATACAATCCTGGAGTTTTACAAACTTGATTTTAAAGCAGTAAGCGGCAACATTTTGAAACAGTTTAAAGCTTGTTTCGTGAAGAATAGTATCGGATTTATGTATTTCTACACGTTCTTCTATGTTTATGCTTCTTCGTTAAATTAATTCAAGAATTTTATTCGCCGGACTTTATTTTTACGGTTTCTAGAATGTTGAGTAGAGTTTCCTTTCCATGTGCTCCGCTCAAAGAATAAGCCTCGTTAAACACAAAAAAGGGTACTCCTCGGGCACCAACCTGTTGAGCTTGATATTGGTCTAGATTTACTTCGTACTCTAAGCTGTTGTCTTGGAAAGGATTCGTGTATTCTGATAAATCAATATTACAATATGCTGCAATGTTTAAAAGGACAGATTCATCTTCAACGTTCTCTCCAACAGTGAAATAAGAATAGAATAGACGCTCTTTAACCTCATTTCCTTTATTCTGATTTTGTGCGATGTGAATTAACATATGTGCCTTTTTTGAGTTACTCACTTGTGCCTTTTCAAACTTGAAATCGATTCCGAGTTCTTTTCCTTGCAATTCAAGTTTACGGTACATGTGCTTCACCGATTCTGGGTCTAGTCCTTTTGTTTCTGATAGATATTCTTGCAGATTTAAATTGGGTCTGTGTGAAATATTGGGATTTAGTTCGAAGCTCTTCCAAATTATTTCAACGTTGTTGCCACCAGAATAGTTTTCTAATGCCAACTCTAGTTGTTTTTTCCCCATATAACAAAAAGGACACATAATATCTGACCAGATCTCGATTTTCATAATTCAAAATTATCTTTCTTTTTTGAGTATTTGTAAGGGGGATGGTGAACTGTGTGTAACTTTGAGGTTCTATTTATTTCTATGAATTATATTTCGATTGAGAATGTAACAAAAGTTTGGCATGATAAGCCCGTTTTAAAAAATGTTACTTTCGGTATACAAGCTGGTGAAAAAGTGGCTTTAGTTGCTGGCAATGGGCAAGGTAAGAGTACGTTATTGTCCATTATCATGGGGAAGGAATCACCCAATGAAGGTAAAGCCATTGTTCGTAAGGAAATTAAAGTGGGTTATCTTCCACAAGAACCCGAATTGATGGATGATATTACGGTAATCGATAATATTTTGTTGGAAGAAAATGAAGTGAGTCGCGTAGTAAGACGCTACGAACAAGTATTGGAAATGGTGGAAGACGGTGATAGCAGTGAAGAAGTTATGGGCTATTTGGAAAATGCTTCGGAACAAATGAATTTATTGAATGCTTGGGATTACGAAAGCAAGGTTAAACAAGTTTTATCCCAATTGAAAATATCTAATTATAATCAACTTGCAGGGAGTTTAAGTGGTGGACAAAGAAAACGGGTAGCATTGGCGAAAGTGTTGTTATCTCAGCCAGACTTGTTAATAATGGATGAGCCCACGAACCATTTGGATCTTGAAATGATTGAATGGTTGGAAGGTTTTTTATCGCAACGTGATTTGACTCTGTTTTTGGTAACCCATGATCGTTATTTTTTAGATCGCGTATGTAATTCCATTATTGAAATAGATAATGGAAAAGTGTATCATTATAAAGGAAATTATGCTTACTACGTTCAGAATAAAGCAGAACGTGAAGCAAATGCGGCTAGTGAATTAGAAAAGGATAAGAATTTATTCCGACGAGAACTTGAATGGGTTCGTAGAATGCCCAAAGCTCGAAGTACAAAGAGCAAGAGTCGGGTTGAGTCGTTTAATGATTTAGAAGAAAAAATCAGAAATCAACGTACACAATTAGAGGTGAAAATGACCATGAGAATGGAACGCATGGGGTCAAAAATTCTGGAATTGCATCATGTTAATAAATCATTTGGTGAACTTGAAGTTTTGAATGACTTCAGTTACGTGTTTAAAAATAAAGAGAAAGTTGGTATAATTGGGCCAAATGGTGTAGGGAAGTCTACACTTCTAAATATTATCATGGGTTTAGAAGGGTTAGATTCTGGGAAAGTGGTATTGGGTGACACTGTGAAGATTGGGTACTTTAGTCAACAGGGAATCAAGGTAGATGAAGGTAAAAAAGTAATAGATGTAGTTAGAGATGTTGCTGATTGGATACCTATGGCGAATGGAAATAAATTAACTGCATCTCAAATGTTATTGCAGTTTGGATTTGATTATGATAAACAATTTGATTTCGTTGCTAAATTGAGTGGTGGTGAGCGTCGTCGATTGTTTTTATTAACTATATTGATGGAGGCACCCAACTTTTTAATTTTGGATGAACCTACCAACGATTTGGATATAAAAACACTTACAGTACTTGAAGAATTTTTAGAAACGTATGAAGGTTGTGTTATTATAGTGAGCCATGATCGCTTTTTCATGGATAAGTTGGTGGATCACTGTTTCATTTTTGAAGGTAAAGGTATTGTACGAGATTTTCCTGGTAATTATTCTGAGTATAGAGATTCTGTGGATTTTTTAGCAGCACAGAATGAAATGGTTAAATCGTCCGATTCAAAGCAAGTTACTGAAAATTCTCAGCCTGTTAAGAGTGGGAATAAAGTTGATTTGAATGGGGTAAATTATAAGGAAGTTAATTTGATTGATGGGGAATTAAGTCTAGGTAGAAATACAACTGCCAAATTAGATGATTTTTCGAATTCGAGAGAGGGTTTAGATCAGAGTAATACTCCGTCAGATGTAAAGCAAGCAAAAACAACGGTAAGTTCTCGAAAGTTGACATTTAAGGAAAAGTTCGAATTGGATACAATAGAAAAAGAACTTCCCCAACTGCAAGAGAGGAGAAGTTCTTTGGAAAAACAACTAAGTGAGAATGATTCCAATTATGAGTCTATTTTATCTATTACTCAAGAACTTAGCGAACTCAATCGAAAAATAGATGAAATGGAATTTCGTTGGTTGGAATTATCTGAAGGATAAAGAATTAACCTTTAACAAATTGTACGTTACCGTGTAATTTAACTACAGGTCCAACAACTACGCCGCCAGCTTCTGTCACTGCGTTCCAAGTTAAACCAAATTCTTCACGAACGATTTCACCATTGATTTCAAAGCCCACTTTGTGGTTACCCCAAGGATCAACCATTTCACCGCCTAATTCTGCAGCTAACGTGATTGTGTTGGTTGTTCCTTTGATGGTTAAATCGCCAGTTAAATCAAATTTATTATTCCCTTTAGATAGGAAGCTGGTTGATTTAAAGTTCAAAGTTGGGAATTGTTCAGCATCGAAGAATTCTGCAGACTTCAAATGGTTATCACGATCTGTGTTATTGGTATCAATACTGTTAATTTCTGCTGTGAATTCGATTTGTGAATTTTCCCAGTTTTCCGATGTTTGATGAATTGCTGCTGTAAAGGAGTTGAAATTTCCAGTAACTGTAGAAATTACCAAGTGTTTTACCTTAAATTGGATCTCTGAATGTGTAGGATCCAAATTCCATTGTGTTTGATTTTGAGTTGTCATAATAATATTAGTTTCTTGATACAAAGATAACCAAAAAACTTAATATTTGTTTGAACAAATATTAAATCTCTGTAAAAAAATTGGTTAATTTGCTGTTATGAGTAAGCATGCATATGTATTTCCAGGACAAGGTTCACAGTTTGTAGGGATGGGAAAGGAGCTTTATGAAAACTCCGAAACCGCAAAAGAAATGTTCGAAAAAGCAAATGAAATATTGGGTTTTCGTATTACTGATTTGATGTTTGATGGAACACCAGATGATTTGAAAAGAACTGATGTTACACAACCAGCTATATTTATTCATAGCGTGATTGCCGCAAAAGAAATGGGCGCAGAATTTAAGCCGGATATGGTTGCGGGTCATAGTTTGGGAGAATTTAGTGCTTTAGTTGCAGCAGGTAGTATTTCGTTTGAAGATGGTTTGAAATTGGTGCATCAGCGTGCATTAGCAATGCAGGAAGCATGTGAATTAGAAGCTGGAACTATGGCTGCTGTATTGGCTTTAGACGACGAAAAAGTAGAAGCTGTTTGCGAGCAAATTGATGGCGTGGTGGTTGCAGCAAACTATAATTGCCCAGGACAGTTGGTGATTTCAGGAGCAGTTGCTGCCGTGGAAGCTGCATGCGAGGGAATGAAAGCGGCAGGAGCAAAAAGGGCATTATTATTGCCTGTAGGGGGTGCATTCCATTCACCATTAATGGAACCTGCACGAGAAAAGTTAGCCAAAGCTATTGAATCTACACACTTTAACGCGCCTATTTGTCCAATATATCAAAATGTTACAGCTACTGCTGAAGTCAATCCAGATAGAATAAAGATGAACTTAGTTGCCCAATTGACTGCACCTGTAAGATGGACGCAATCGGTTAAAAACATGAAAAATGATGGAGCAGTTGATTTTACTGAATTAGGTCCAGGTAAAGTTCTACAAGGATTAATCGCTAAAATTAACTAATTAATTAAATTAATACTCCCATTGAGTTTTTTAGGATAGGAAGGATTGGCCGATTCAATGATGTCCAAAATATAAAAATAGGTACCTGAAGGTGCTTTTGGTCCGCTATTGTCAATTCTTCCATTCCAACACTCGGTAGCGTCGTTGGTATAATATATTCTTTCACCCCAACGGTTGTATATGCGGAGTTCAAATTTATCGCATTTATTACTCAAGCCGTAAATCTTAAAGCAATCGTTCAGTCCATCATTATTGGGAGTAAATACATTTGCAATTTTTAACTCCAATGGTTTAAATGAAGTGTCGTTTAAAATCATATTGAATGTATCCAAACAACCCGTTTTTGAATTTTTGAAAATTGCTGTGCAAGTAAATATTTGACTAGCTGGGTATTCGTGAGATATAGGATTTTTGTTAACCACCATTGGAGAGCCATCGCCTAAATCCCAGAAAATGGAGTCAAATTGATTTGCCGATGCGGTGAATAGCACACCTGAAATACAGGAACTTATTTCAGCGGTGAATTTACCTTGAGGAGATTCAATAACATTAATTTCTCGAGAGAATTTAGCAGAAACATTGCAACTGCTAGGGTCAGTTACTGTTAATGTAACTGTATATTTTCCTGCTTTTTGGAATACATGTGTCGGATTAAAAATATTAGAAGTATCGCCATCACCAAAATCCCAATGATATATTGCGCTATATTTATTCAAAGGAGTAAAAGAGCTCATCTGATTTAAACAAATAGTAGGTGAAGTTGTGAATACGGCATCAACGGAATAACCCAATCGAAAATCCAATTTGAAACTGGCGTTAGAACATCTAATGCTAACATTGTTAGGAAAGACAGCGTTTGAAGTAGTGGGAAAGTCATTAAGTCCGGGGGGATTTTCTGGACAAGATGCGCAAACTGATTGATAAACAATTCCTCGTTTATCGAATCTTGAGGTTCCTCCATCTACATGATCAGCGCTTTGATTTCCCCCAAAAAAGGAAGCATATTGAAGGGCATTAGCATCACGATTAAGTGCGAGTAAATAGAAGTCATCTCCATCGGTAGTTGATTGATGAGCATCGGGAGTAGTTTCTAAATTGAGTGTAGAACCAACGTTGCCAGCACCTACAAAAGAACCCCAACCCGAAAAATATATATTATAGCAATCATCCACCATAAAAGCCGAAGGACTTAAATTGGCCGAAAATCGAAATGGCGTTCCAAAGGTTGTAATTAATTTTAATTTTCTGAGGTTGTTATCGAATTTACCTATAAACTGGGGTGCATTATCTTGTCCGTATGTATTGGGAGTTCTGCTAATGAGTCCCTCCGTTTGACCGGTAAAATACACGTTATTATCTGGATCTAAGTCAATGAAATAAATTTGGTCATAGACATCTGTACCCCAAAAGGTTCCGGCTTTATAGTTACCGTTGTCTTTGTTCAATTTTAATATAAAACCATCGATATCGCCATTTGATTTTCCGTTAAAAGCAGAATCTGAATTTACTATTGGAAAGTTGGTTGAGTGTGTACCACCGCCAATAAAGAGGTTTCCACTATCATCAAAACGGCAAGAATAGGCGGCATCGTCTAAGGATCCCCCGAAAAAAGAAGCCCAACGAAGTTTGCTTAAATTTGGAGATAGTGCAATAACAAGAGCATCCGTTCTTCCTGCATTGGTGGTTTGAAATCCCGATTTTAACCAGGTAAAAGACGTGTTTCTGGTGCAGGTAGCTAAGTAAACGTTGCCGTCAAAATCCACATTGATATCACCCCGGAAATTATCTGCGGCATTGTATAGCAAAGTGCTTCTATTGTTTGTTGAATTGGTTTGAAACCCATCTTCTCGGGCTCCACCTAGAAATGTACTTCCAAGCAATTGAGAGCCTGCGAAATTGAACTTAGTGATGATAACGTCATATCCACCGGAATGACTTTTTGATAGAAATGAATCTTGGTGAATGGGGAAGTCTTTTGATTGCGTAGAACCAAATACCAACAAATTGTTATGATGATCTGTGCAAAGACTATGAGGATATTCGTTGTCATTTCCTCCCAAAAAGGTGGCGAAAATGAGTTTACTCCCATCGGGTGAATATTTATTGATGGTAATATCGCAAGGCAAGTTTACGGGTTCTGCTAAATTTGTACTACCACCGTAAATGGTCTGAAAAGCTCCGGTAGTTACAGGATAACTCCTAAATTCGGCATTTGCAATTCCACCTGCATATAAACAACCAGCAGTATCATAAGTGGCAGTAAATCCAAAATTATCGGCACTTGATCCGCTGTAGGTACTGAAAACCAATATGGGGTCGATTACCAGGGTGTCAAGGGGGTTAAAAGCTCCCAATTTGAATGCAATGGTATTATTTTTTAGTTTTTTATAATGACAAGTTATTGCATTTGGGGAATTAAAAGTGGAAGGAAGGTTGTTGTTTCTCAATGGCGCTTTGGAATATGCTTTGGGCGCATTAAGTTGAAATTTAGCATTTTGTCCGATAAATGAAATAGATTGATTGTCGATTGATATTCTGCAATTATTATCCGTTTTAAGTTGAATCAAATTGGGATTGGCTCCAGGATGAATAATCCAATCAAATTCAATTGATTCTTGGGAAGTATAGATTACGAAATCAATTTTTGGATAAACATTTTTTAAAACAATTTTACCGTATGGATAAATTTGAGAGATCCAATTATCGGGATTGTCGGACAAATAGAAGTTCAAATAATAATTAAGAGGATTTAAAAATTGAACTTCGGAGGGTTTGCTGCTATTAATAAATCGCAGATCAAAAGTTTGTTTTCGAATAATAAACTGGCTATCGGTTCCTTGAAGATGAAATGATTTGTGAATTTTCGGTTGATCGTCTGAATTGGTAACCGTTATTCTTAAACCATCATGATGAACATAAACTGTTGCCAATGGGAGATTCAAATACGCAATAGGGGCGTTAATGGATTTTGGGGTAATGATTTGGCCTTTATTTTGAACGAATGCAATTGGAGTATTGTGGGCATAAATTGAATTGAACCATCCCAAAAATAATCCTGCAAACAGGAATATAGCGGGTAAAGGTTTCAATTTAGACATAATAACAAAGTTATATAAAAGTAAGTGCCATTTACTAATTAGCAAATGGCACTTGTAGAATATTGCACTATTTTGATTATTGAACAGTTACTTCTGTATTTAACGCGGTTGAAATAATGGAAGCAATTTCTTCTGGTTTCTGATTAAATTCAAATGAACCACTGAACTTTATTTTTGAATCAGAAGGAACAATTGAAAATTTCTTACCTGTAAATTCAGTTAAGTTTTCAACCACCATCGATAATTCTGCATTTTTAAAGCGTATGGATTTTTCATCCCATTCCATAGGGTTCTCAGGTAATTGATAACCAGAAATGTGCGTGTTTTGAATGGTTGCGCCTAAGTTCTTAGTTAAAATTATTTCTTCATCTGATGATTCCACCTTGACTTTACCATGATTAACAAAAACGTATTGATGGTTTTTATTGTATGAAGTAATGTCAAATCCAGTTCCAAGAACGGTTACTTTCGAATTATCAAATTCAACAGTAAAAGGTTTTGAAGGATCTTTTGCCACTTCAAAACGCGCCTTTCCGTGTAACTTAATATTTCGAGAATTATTGGAAATTGAATAGGATAAAGTAGAATTTGCAGCCAAAATTATACTAGAGCCATCTTCTAATGTAATGGTACTTACTTGGTTATTTTTAGTCAGAAATTCGCCAGTAAACGTTTCTGTTTTTTGATTGAAAAACAACATACCAGATATCGCAAAAATCGTAATTGCTGCTGCAATTGAGATCCATCTCGTATAAGTAACCTTCAACTTTGGTTTATCGGATGATATGTTTAGTTGAGATGGGTTGTTTGATAATTTTTCTTGTAATTTGGCCCATGATGCATCGTTAGAATTCGCTTCTTTGGGAGTGTAAGATTTAGCTAAATCCCAAATATCTTGGAACTCACTCAGAGACTCAGGAAGATTATTTTTTTGATTCATGGTTTTAGTCGTTTAGTGCAAATTTTAATTCAGTAGACATGGCTCTAACTTGTTGTTGAATGAGTGCCAATGTATTTAAGTATTGAGGATTTTCTTTCAACCATTCTTCTAAAATACGCAATTCTTCAGCTTCCATAAGGCCTGCAGCGTATTTTGTAAGGGCGTTTGATTCCAATTGTTCTTTCATGAAATTTCAGTTAACCGATGCTATAACAGCAAATGTGGTAACATCCCCCAAGAAAAAATAAAAAAAATTATAAAATTCTATTTTTGTAAATGGTTTCAATAATTTGAACTACATCACGCCCTTCGCTTGCAGGAGTGTTGGGTGAAGAAATGCCTTTCAATGTGTCGATAGCATTTTGAATTACAAATTGATGATTTGAAGCTGACCCTTGATATCCATCGTATTGGTTGGGTGGAGGAGTTGGTTCCAACTCTGGAAGAGTGTAGTTTTCGATCTGACAATATTGGATTTCATTCATATATTGTCCGCCAACTTTGATTGTGCCTTTTTGCGCTATAATATGAATGCTTGATTCGAAGTTTGAATGAAACACAGAAGTGGTGTATTGAAATAGTCCTCTCATTTTTTTTTGTTCGGGGGAATTAAAAGTGAAGAATCCTGAATCTTCAAATTCTGTAAGTTCATGATGATTAAAGTTATAGAATTCGGTTTTGCCGATTTCAATGTTTCCAAACAGCCAATACATTAAATCCACAAAGTGTGAGAATTGGGTGTACAAAGGGCCACCATCCAAGTTTAGATTTCCGTGCCAATGAAAAGGTTTATAATAGCGATGGTCTCTATTCCAAGCACAAAGAACAGAAACGGAGTAAATTTCACCCAGAATGGATTGATTGATGACATTTTTTAACCAGGTGGCTACAGGAGAATATCTATTTTGCATTACACAGAAAACAAAACGATTGAATTCGGATGCAGTTTCTAATACGTGATTCGCTTGTTCAGCGGATAATGTCATGGGCTTTTCAATGACAACGTGTTTGCCCGCCTTTAAAGAAGCAATAGCGTGCTCAGCATGAAGACCGTTGGGTGTACAAATACAGACGATTTGTACTTTAGGATGGTTTAAAAGTTCATAGAGTGAGTCAAAGTAGGGTAGATTATTATTTTTGATTTCGCTTTTTTTGGAATCATCCACATCAAAAGCTCCAATAAATTCAGCCTCAGTATTTGCTAGAATATGATGTGTGTGTTTTTGACCTATATGGCCAAAACCAATAACTGCAAAGCCTAAAGGTGAAGAAATATTTTTCATATTAGATGAAATGATACGGCAAAAATGCAAAACTTTAGAATAACGTGACGACATAATTTACAATAAGTTTTGAAAATCGGTTTACATGCCCCTATTTTGCACTAAATATTTTTTTATGGGTACGGAAAAGATTTTAATCATTGGTTCTTGCGGGCAATTAGGTACAGAACTGGTTGAATCATTAAGAGGGATATACGGGGATGCCAATGTTGTGGCTTCCGATTTAAAAAAAGCAGACAACCCTGTTTTTGAAGGGGGACCTTTCGAGGAGTTGGATATTTTAGACAAGAAACGTTTTAGTGAGGTTTTATCTAAGCACAAACCAACGCATATTTATCATTTGGCCGCATTGTTAAGTGCAACTGCGGAGAAAAATCCAGAATTCGCATGGAAATTGAATATGGATGGTTTGTTTCATGTTTTGGATGCTGCAAAGGAAGATAAGAGTATTAGTCGAGTTTACTGGCCTAGCAGTATTGCAGCGTTTGGTCCAAATACTCCTCGTTTCGATACTCCACAATATGGACCTATGGATCCTACTACGGTTTATGGCATAACGAAATATACAGGTGAACTTTACATCCAATATTATTATAACCGTTATGGTGTTGATACCAGAAGTTTGCGTTATCCAGGCCTTATTGGATATAAGTCTTTACCAGGCGGTGGAACAACTGATTATGCAGTTGCTATATATCATGACGCTCTAAGAGAAGGAAAACATACTTGTTTTTTGGGGGAAGGAACTACATTGCCTATGCTGTATATGCCTGACGCTCTAAAAGCTACTTTGGAAGTTATGCATGCACCGGCAGATCAGATTAAAATGCGTATGAGTTATAATTTAGCGGGTATGAGTTTTTCCCCAGAAGAAATTGCAGCAAGCATACAGCAACATTTACCGGAATTTAAAATTGAATATGCACCTGATTACAGACAACAAATTGCCAATTCTTGGCCTGCTGTAATCGATGATAGTCTAGCTCGTGAACATTGGGGCTGGAAGCCTGAGTTTAATTTGGAAGACATGACTACCGATATGCTTCTTAATATTAAACAAATGTATTTTCAAGGAGGAAATAATTAAAATTAGAATCCAGAATACGACTGGGTGAAGAGGTTAAGATGAATTGATTCAATTATTTTAAATTTTCTTATTTGAATAGATTGGGTTTCTATTCAGCATTTCATTGATGTTCTTATTGCCTTGTTTTTAGTGATAAAATCAAACAATTTTAATTTCTAGCACGGTTTTTGTTAGGAAGAAATAAATTGAATAGAATTGATGTCAAGATTTTTTAGTAAGGTGATGAATTTATTGTTTTTCTGGAAGACAGCAGGAAGTAAAACTCGAATACCTATGTGGGTGAAAGGGTATCAGTATAGTTTGTCTATTTCGGAGCAAAATGCGGCAAATAAAGTAATTAGTTATGCAAAAAAGCATCATATAAGTTCCAAAGAAATGCGATCAATATTTGATTTTGAATTGGAATATGAAAAGTTGAAGTTAACGGCTCAACATGATTTTCCGCATATGCCAAAAATTATGAAGGAAGATATAGCTAAGGCCAAATCTGCAAAGTATTTGCAAATTCGTGAGCAATTAGGAGAAGAATTATACAACAAGTACAAAACTCATCGTGGAAACGAAAAACAACGCAGATATTAATTTCTTTGCAATAAATTCTTAACTAATTTATTACAAAGAAGTTAATCCAATTGCTTTCCCAATTAACGTGGTTGTTGTAGACCTTTCTACTAATACTTCAACCAAATCTCCGGGTTTGTAAGTTTCCTTAGGGAATACCACCATTACATTTTGATCGTTTCTTCCGGACCAGTCTTGATCGCTTTTTTTACTGTTTCCTTCAACTAAGACTTTTACAGTTTTGCCAATGTATTGGGAATTTTTAAATTGACTCATCCGATTTTGAACCAAAATAATTTCCTGTAACCTTCTACTTTTCACATCCTCCGGTATATCGTCGGTGAGTTTTTTTGCAGCAGGAGTTCCAGGTCGTTCGCTGTATTTATACATGTAACTAAAATCAAATTGCGACCATTCAATAAGTGAAAGAGTATCTTGGTGTTCTTCTTCGGTTTCGGTGGAAAATCCAGCAATGATATCGCTTGAAATACCACAATCTGGAATTATATTTCGAATCATGGAGATTTTTTCCATGTACCATTCACGGGAATAGTTTCTGCTCATGACTTCAAGTACGCGCGTATTTCCAGATTGAGCGGGTAAATGCACATAATTGCAAATATTAATGTGTTTGGCCATAGTGCGAATCACCTTTTCGGTAATGTCGCGCGGGTGACTGGTAGAATAGCGAATTCTCATTTTAGGAACTGCTGTTGCAACCATATCAAGTAATGCGGAGAAATCTACAGAGTTTTGTTGTTCTTCTGTAGTGAGGGATTTAAATTCTTTCTTAGGACCTCCACCGAACCACAGATAACTATCCACGTTTTGACCGAGAAGCGTAATTTCTTTATAACCTTTTTGATTCAATTCAAGAACTTCGTTTAAAATGCTTTTCGGATCTCTGCTTCGTTCTCTACCCCTAGTAAAAGGCACTACACAAAAGCTGCACATATTGTCACAACCGCGCATGATGCTTACAAATGCACTTATTCCATTTGAGTTTAAACGCACAGGGTTTAAATCACCGTAAGTTTCTTCTCTAGAAAGTAGAACATTGATTGCTCTTCCACCTTGATCAACTTCGGCAACTAACTTAGGGAGTTCGCGATATGAATCTGGACCGGCAACAACATCTACCAGTTTTTCTTCTTCTAATAGCTTGCTTTTTAAACGCTCTGCCATACATCCCAAAACTCCAATGATTAAATCATTATTCGATTTTTTGTTATTTCGAAGATGTTTGAGGCGTTCACGAATTCGATTTTCTGCGTTATCACGAATGGCACAGGTATTAAGGAAAATAACGTCGGCGTCAAGTTCGTCGGAGGTATTTATAAAACCATTTTCATTCATGATGCTAGCAATAATTTCGCTGTCCGCAAAATTCATTGCACAACCGTAGCTTTCAATGTATAATTTTCGTTGTGTTTGTTGCGTATTTGGAACGGTACTCATGGGCTCGCAAAGTTAATATGATTTGTGCATTATCAATTAATTTGAAGATCATGTCGACCCTTTTTTGCATATTTGTAGAATTTTATGCGAATTCAGGTTATTAAAAGCGCAATAGTATCTCTCGGGATCGGTTTCATGTCTGTTGTTGGATATTCACAAAATAACAATGAAGAGAAAGGACAATTCAGTGGGAATTTAATTCTGAATTATCAAAAATACTTGAGAGATGATGAAATTGGCGCAAACACCAGGGTTTATAAAGAAAATACGGCCAGTGTAGACGCTTGGTTATTCATGCAATATCGATATTCAGGATATAATTTTACTGTTCGTTATGATGGTTTTAATAATTCCCCATTATTGGATCCATTGGATGCTTATACAGATCATGGAATTGGTTTTTGGCAGGCTTCAAAACAATTGAATGATTTGAATATAACCGTTGGTTCATTTTACGACCAATTTGGAAGTGGGATTTTGTTTCGAGCTTATGAACAAAGACAAATTGGTATTGATTATAGTATCCAAGGTATTCGATTGGTTTATGATCTGAATGATCGTTGGAGAATTAAGGGTTTTTCAGGAAATCAAAAGGGAAATTTCACTGCAGGTACGCGATTTGGATACTCGCCTCAAACTATTAGTGGTCTCAATTTAGAAGGGGATTTGGATTTAGGTAAAGACGGAAAATTTGGTAATTTGTTGTTAGGAGCATCAGCAATTAACCGCAATATTGATCTAAAAACCATGGAAAGCTTGGTTACTATTATCAACTCATACGATAAAGTTGATCAATTTTATCCAAAATACAACGTATATGGATTCAACGGTTATCTAAATTACAATATAGGCAATTGGACGATTTCTGGAGAGGCAAATTATAAAACGAAAGAAGCGATTGTTGATTTTGACAACATGCTTCGCTTAAAAGACGGAAAAGTACTTTACGGAAATGTGAGTTGGGGAAAACAAAATATGAAACTCGGAAAAAATAAGTTTTCTATTGGACTCAATGTTCAAGGTAGACACGTGGATCATTTTGTATTAAAGACTTCTCCCAGCGAAAAATTATTGAATGGTTTAATAAGTTATTTACCATCCATGACTCGACAAAATACCTACCGATTAATGGCGCGATACAACGCTCCCGCTCAGGATTTGGGTGAAAATGGAATTCAAGGTGAATTGGATTTGAAAATCAACAAAAACACTCGGTTGTCTTTTAATGCTAGCTATGTTCAAACTTTATCGAGTAATGGTGTATATGATTCTTCTAGCAATAGCATGAAGCCCTTAAAATTATTTAGAGAATATAATGGCCAATGGATTCAAAATTTTGGTAAACACACCATGAAACTGGGTTTACAAACGATTTTTTATAATCAAGCAAGATATGAGTTGGAACCCGAGTACGAACCCGTGCAAACAATTACTCCCTTTTTTGAATGGTTACATAAATTCGGAAAAGGCAAGAGTTTAAGAATTGAATCGCAGTACTTACATACGACTAAAGATCAAGGTTCTTTTGCTAATTTGATGCTTGAGTATTATTTATCCAAGAAAATTTCATTTTCTGTTGGAGATATGGTGAATATTCAACCGCACCGATATGAGCGAATGACAATTGCAAATAAGGTGTTACATTATCCAACCGTATTTATGAGTTATAATCATAACAACTCGTTTTATACTTTATCTTATCTAAAGCAACAACAAGGTGTTAATTGTTCCGGGGGAATTTGTAGAGAAGAGCCAGCCTTTAGTGGTGTTAGATTTACAGTAAGTAGTAATTTTTAATTGCTCAATTTCTCTGTAGGAATTTAAAAAGCGAGCTTTAAAGCAACGTTTTAAAACGGTTTTTAAATAGCTACTATAAGCTAGTTGCAGGTGATGATTTATACAATTCTATATCCTCTAAATAGAGATTCAAAAGGGAATTGAGAGATTATAAATCCCAAACACGAGTTCTGCGTTCTTGAGAATAGCGTTTGATATTTAGCCAAAATGCAGCAACAAGATAAAAAATGATGGGAGATCCTAATGTAAAAAAGGATGCATAAATGAACGACAACCGTACACTTTTTGTTGAAATCTGCATTTTATCAGCAAGTTGACTACAGACTCCAAAAAATGATTTTTCTAATGCGTATTTAAGCCAGTTCATAAGTTTTCAACTCCAAAGATACCAAAATTATAGAAAGGATTTAATAAATCAAAACATTCTTTTGTGTATTGTCGATACTTTTGGTATACAATGAGTTGGTTTGTTTGAATGTTTGATGGAAATTCATTAGTAGATTGAGAAGAACTAGTATCGTTTGAACCTGTTTTTTTAAGGTGAATAAATACTACATGGGGCTTTTTAAATTCTGTTGCTTGTACTGTAACAAAAGAACAGACAGTTAGGTTATTTTTTATACCGAATGAACTCCAATGTAGTATATTTTCATCAAGTTCTGCCTCGGCTTCTATTTTATTATTGGGGATATAAGGAAGCATGATCCATGCATTTCCATGGTTGCTTAATTTTGAGTTAATCAGTTGAAAAAAGTCCGAAAATCCATTTTGTGAAAAGTGTCGAGCCTGACGTTTATGTGGGTTTATTGATTCCAATTGATTTTCAAAAAATGGAGGATTACTTAGAATAATATCGAACAATTGTTCAGAGGATTTTCCCCAATCAAAAAAGTCGTTATTCAATATTGAGAGATTCTGGATGTTATTTTCAGATATATTTTTACAGGCCGTATTAAAACTAGAAGGATCTTTTTCGATTCCCAATATTTTTGAATTGGGGAGTATTTGATTAACGAAAAACATCAAAACACCCGTTCCCATTCCAAGATCCAAAATGGTTTCATTTTGGGGATATTCTTTGATTTTTTGAGAAATAAAACTTGCGAATATGCACGCATCTGTTGTAACGGGCAATGCTACGTTTTCTTGGTGAATAATGAAGTGTTTAAATTGAAAAGGATTTCTTTTTTTCATTTGGTTTGAAAAGAGCCTATGAAAACTAACTTCGAATTGTTGAATCTATGAGCTGTTATTTTAAAAATAGTTCGTTTTGGATCCAAAATTCGGGATTGAATTTATTGGGATCCACAAACCATTCACTTTTGCCATTTTGTGTTAACCAAAGTAGCTTTTGAGAATATTTTTGAGTCAATTCAATTTCATGCGATGAAATTATGGCCATAGCTCCTGTAGATTGACAATGTTCGTGAAGTTGTTCTAAAAAGTGGTATTTAGATGGGTAATCTAAAAAAGCTAAGGGCTCATCGAGTAAGATTAATGGAGTTTCTTGCAACAAACAACGGATGAACATGATTTTTTGCTTTTCTCCATCTGACATTTTAGAGAATTGTTTGAATAAAATTGATTCCATTTGAAATTGTTTTGCGAATTTCAATACAATTTCTTCATGATAGGTTTGAGTTTTATCCCACTGTGAGAGAAATCGCTGACGACCGGTGATAGCCACTTCTAAGCCGTTCATGTATTCAATTTGCGGGGGAGTAGCGAGCATTAATGAGATCAATGAAGCTCTGGATGAATGATCTAATTGGTGGATGTTATTATCCCCCAAAAAAACAGAGCCTTTAATCGGATTTAAATGTCCCAATATCGTTTTTAGTAATATCGATTTTCCAATACCATTGGTACCTACAAGCAGTAGTATCTCACCCTGTTCCAATTGAAAAGAAAGCTGGGTGTGAAGAATATTGGATTCATGAAAGCCAGTAGATATTGATTGAATAGTTAGCATTTGATTTTTATTGGTTGGAATAAAATTCAACAATTGATTAATTAAAGTTGGATTTTTAATGTGCAAATTACAGATATTCGCGTCATACAATGATTATTACACAGGTAAATTCCGATGATTTAATTGAGGTTCAATCTATGGCACAGGTGATATGGAATCATCATTATCCGGAAATTATTGGCCAGGAACAGGTTGATTATATGCTTAATCGGATGTATGATTTAGAAAGTTTGAGAAAACAACTACAGGAGGGACATGTATTCTACAAAGCAGAAATATCATCAGAAAGCATGGGATTTATTTCCATTGCACAACAAGGCAATGGATGGTTTTTAAATAAACTTTATGTTATGCCCAATACACAACGCACAGGTACTGGGAAAAAGCTATTGGAATTTGTTATTCAAAAACATGGAATTCAAGAATTAAGATTGCAAGTAAATAGACAAAATTACAAGGCTATAAATTTTTATTTTAAAAATGGATTTGAAATAGAACGTGTAGCTGATTTTGATATTGGGGATGGATATCAAATGAATGATTTTATCATGATTTGGAAAAAATCAACCCACTGATTAATCCATTGAAGTTGAAATATTAGTTTCAAATTCATAATTTGATTTTCAAATAGTTAATTTTGCGGTGTGTTAGCACTGAATGATTTTTCTTTTGAGTTTGCAGGTAGGTATTTATACAGAAAAGCAAGTTGGCATATTAAACCCAACGAAAAAATTGGATTGGTTGGACTAAATGGTACGGGTAAATCTACCTTACTTCGCCTAATATCCGGTGAATATGAACTAAGGGAAGGTAGTTTTTCTAAATCCAATAATTTGCGAATTGGTTTTTTAAACCAAGATTTATTAAGCGTAGAATTCAATGAATCTGTTCGAGATATTGTAATGTCTGGCAGAGAGGATTTGGTTGAAATTGATAAGGAAGTTACTCGATTATTAAAGGAAATTGAAACAGAATACGATGATCGTCGTTTGAATCGATTGTCAGAATTACAAGAGCAATTCGGTAATTTGGGTGGATATGACTGGCAATCGCAGGGTGATAAGATTTTGGAAGGATTGGGATTTCCAACGGAATGGTTGGACAAGCCTTTGAAGCAGTTTAGCGGTGGTTGGAGGATGCGGGCCATCTTGGGAAAATTGCTTTTGATGTCGCCAGATTTACTTTTATTGGATGAGCCAACAAACCATTTGGATTTACCAACGATTGAATGGTTGGAAAATTATTTAAGTGAATACCAAGGAACTTATATAATTGTATCGCATGATCGCTTCTTTCTAGATAAAACGGTAAATAGAATTGCGGAAGTAGCTCACAACCAGATATTTCATTATAAAGGAAATTTTTCGGATTATTTGGAGCAAAAGGAAGAGCGCGATGAATTGTTGCAACGGCAATTCGCTAATCAGCAAGATTTTATCCGACAACAGATGGCATTTATTTCGCGATTCCGATATAAGGCATCTAAAGCTGCTGCAGTACAAAGCAGAGTTAAGCAACTTCAGAAGATCGATAGAATTGAATTAAAAGATAAAGAAACCCGCGATTTTGATATTAAATTCAACATTCGTGTAAAACCCGGTAAGGTTGTTTCTGAATTAAAGGATTTGTGTAAGTCGTTTGGTGATTTAAAAATATTGGATCACGCTTCTGCTACTATTTTAAGAGGGGATAAAATAGCGTTAATCGGTGCAAACGGTAAGGGTAAGTCAACCTTATTGAGAATGATTCACGGTAGCGAAACCTATGAAGGTATAATTGAACCGGGATGGAATGTTGAAACAGCGTTTTTTGCACAGCATCAATTAGAATCATTGGATCTAAAAAAAGATTTATTAAATGAGATTGGCACAGTGAGTGCCGAGTACACGGAGAAAGAATTAAGAACAATATTGGGCTGTTTCTTGTTTACCGGTGAAGAAGTGTTCAAGAAAGTTAAAGTGCTTTCTGGAGGTGAAAAGTCGCGATTAGCATTGGCAAAAACACTTATTACTCAGTCTAATTTCTTGTTGTTGGATGAACCTACAAACCATTTGGATATGTTTTCCACTTCAGTACTGGCTGAATCTTTGGAGAATTATGACGGTTCTGTACTCTTTGTTTCGCACGATAGAACATTTATTAGTAGAGTTGCCAATAAAATATGGTGGATTGAAAATGGAAAATTGAAAGAATACCCAGGAACGTATGATGAGTTTAATGAATGGATGGCAAAACGACCTGTGGTAGATACCACGATTCCGATGAATTCCAATAAATCGAGTTCATCAGTTTCTGCCACGGATTCAACGCAATCGGGAGAAAG
>CAMDDG010000030.1 GCA_945890895.1 Chitinophaga pinensis
CAAAATTATCGAGAACTGCGCTTTGGCGGTAGAGTAAATATCGACAGAGTGAATGGAAAGTTAGGTTGGACGAAAGATGAAATCCTGTTTCGTATGATGGATCGAAATTGGGTATGGTGGATTTTGTCAGTTTTAGTGAAAAGAAAATATAAGAAATTATTTAGCCGAGTTGTTCAAGGATCTGACCGTTATGTTTTGCTTGCAGAATCTTTTAGAAAAGAGCTGGAGAATTTTGGCGTTTCAGAGTTGGATAAATTGGTATCTATACCGAATCCATCTACCTACTCTACTCTGATGATATGGGATAAATTAAGAGTTGAATCGGATGCAATGGATGGTAACATGAAGTTGCGTGAAGAAAGTGCAACGCAGGTACAGTTCCCAGAATTGCATTCCGAATTAATTAAAAGAAAGGAAAATCGCGTTTTATTTGTGGGTCGAGTGGATCACGGTCAGAAACGGCCGGACAGAATGATGCGAATTTTTGAGGAATTACACAATCAGTTCTCTACTTGGCAATTTGATATTGTTGGAGATGGTGATGCGTTGAAAGAATTAAAAGAATATGCTATAAATCGCGGATTGATTCGGGTGAATTTTCATGGCTTTCAAGATCCTAAGGAACATTATATACGATCAAAAATATTTGTTATGACTTCCGATTACGAAGGATTACCAATGACACTTATTGAAGCGATCAGTTGTGGAGCCGTTCCAATTGTGAATCATTGTTTTTCTGCTGTTCACGAAGTGGTTCCGGAAAATTGTGGAATTGTGGTTCCTTTTGGGGATAATAATGAATTTATATTGAGTGTTCGCAAGTTAATGGAAGATGAAGCGCTTCGTACTCAATTTATGCAGAATGGATTGCGAAATGTAGAAAAATTCAATCCAGATTTAATTGCGGAAAAGTGGATAGATTTGTTTAGAGATATGGTTTAATTTCGGGGGAAGCACTTTCAAGTGTTGAAACTACCAAGTTTGAGTATTGACCTTCAGTGTTTCGGTGAGGTATTTAGCAAAAATCTGAGTATAACCGTGAGTTACATAGATGTTTTCGGCGTTAGATTCTTTGCATGCGGTTATAAGTTCGTTGAAATCGGCGTGATCTGAAAGTACAAAACCTCGATCGAGATTGCCCCATCTACGAGCACCTCTCATTGCCATCCAACCAGAACAGGAAATGGACCGGTAGGGTTGAATTTTTTTTAAAAGAGAATCACTGATTCCTGCTGGAGGGCAAATGATTACTGCTCCAGTAAGTTTGCTGTTTACGGAATTATAAGCTTCCCAAGAACCAAAAGAAAATCCATCAGCCTCTAAAGCTAAATTCGTTTGAACAATGGTAGGATGACAAAGTAACGGACCGATTTCTCTGTTGAGATGTTTTATTATTCGCTGAGATTTTCCGAGAGAATATGCCGAAATGAGCAAGTTTTCTCCGTTGTCAGCGCAAGTTTTCCAATATTCATTAATATCAGTAAATACTAGATCTTGAATTTTCCAATTGAAAACGGGAAGACCAAAAGTACTTTCGGTAACGAAATGGTGGCATTTTATGTGCTCGAAGGGAGTAGAAAGTCCATCATCATTAAGTTTATAGTCGCCGGTTATCACCCAAATCTCCCCTTGGTATTCCAAACGAATCTGTGCAGAACCAGGAATATGACCACTGGGATGGAATGAAATAATTACCCCATTGATGATTATTTGTTGATTAAATTCAACTCCTTGGAATTGAATATTATTACCAAGACGCAATTTAAGAATGTGTTTATTTTGATGATGTGCAAGGTAATGCTGTGACCCCGAACGAGCATGATCGGAATGGGCATGGGTGATAAGTGCTTTTTGTACCGGTTGCGAAGGATCAATAAAAACATCTGCTTGGGGGCAATACAATCCTTTAGGCGTTTTGGTAATAAGCATTTTTATGGTTACAAATTGTTACAGCGCTAGCACGAGTGCGGTTTGAGGTGGTTGGCGAAATAATCTTAACTTTGAAATCTATTCAAATTTACACATCTTCATGGACTTATTAGAAAACAAAGAAATTAACGACGAGGTTGCTCGTCATCCCTGGGAATTGGGCCGTTTTGAAATCATTAAAAAGAATGTTCACCGAATTCACAGTAACATGTCCAAGAATTCAAAGAGGGTGTTGGTAGATATTGGATGTGGAGATGCATACGTATTAAGGAGATTATACGGTTTTTTTGATTTTGATCGAGTGGTAGGTGTGGATGTGAATTTCACCGATGATAACCGAGCGAGTTTACTGAATGTTAATAGCAGAATTGAGTATTTAACACACATTTCTCAATTGAATTTAGAATCCACAGATCAAGTAATGATTTTGTTAAATGATGTCATAGAACACGTTGAGGAGCATATTGAATTTTTAGAAGAATTAAAATCGAAATTGGATCGAGTTGAACATTGTTCAGTTTTCATTACGGTTCCGGCTTACCAATTTTTATTTTCCCAACATGATATAGATCTAGGGCATTACAGACGATATAAAGTAAGCGATTTAGAAGCATACTCTCAACAATTGAAAATGCAATCTCAGAGTAGTGGATACTTCTTCTTTAGCTTATTCTTAATTCGTGCCATACAGAAATGGGTGAGTGGATCAATGAAAATTAATAAAGTTGAAAATTCCAAAAACAAAGATTCCATAGGAGTGGCTGAATGGAATGGTTCTGTACTATTAACTCGAATATTGACTTGGTTTTTGCGCTTAGATTATGGTTTTTTAAAATTGATGAGCTCTTTGGGAGTTCAATTACCCGGACTATCTGCATATATTGTATATTCGAAGTAAGTTGAATAAAGGACTAATATTAAAAATAGTTTCATGAATAAAACCGCATGCCTTTTCCCATTTTTTAACGAAGAAAATCGTTTAAATATGGACGTTTTTCGAGAAGTTTTTTCCGGGAATACAGATGTGGATTTTTGGTTGTTGAATGATGGTTCTACAGACGGAACATTGGTTTTATTGAATCAATTAGCATCCGAGTTTAATCATGTTCAAGTTGTAAACAGTGCTCAGAATTTGGGTAAGGCAGAAGTTGTTCGTCGTGGAATGATGAAAGCTGTTGAGAATGATTTGGGATATGATTATGTCGGATTCTTAGATTCAGATTTTGCCACACCCTATTATGAATTTAATCGATTAAAGGATATCATCGAGGGTTCCGATTACGATATGATTTGGGGAGCTCGAATTAAATTAAAAGGGTGGAATATTAAAAGGAATGTGGTAAGACATTGGTTTTCACGAATCATTTTGACATTGATTAATGTGCTTTTCCAACTAGAGATTTACGATACTCAATGTGGTTGTAAATTGTATAAGAGACAGGTGGCAGCGGAGTTATTTTCTAAACCTTTTGTTACTAAATGGTTGTTTGATATTGAAGTATTTGTTCGCTACAAACATTGGAGTTCAGTAGAGCGTTTGTATGAAGTTCCATTAGTTGAATGGACAGAAATAAAGGGAAGCAAGATCAAAATGAAGGATTTCTTATTAGTTCCGTTCAACATTTTGAAATTATGGTGGAATTATAAAGCTTGATCCAATAGATCTTGGATGTCACCAATGTCGTTTACGGTTTTGTCTTTACGCCATCGTAAGATTCTCGGAAACCGAACAGCAACCCCTGATTTGTGTCTTTTGCTTTTTTGAATTGCCTCAAAACCAATTTCGAATACATGAAAAGGCACTACACTTCTTACAGGCCCAAAGGATTCTTTCGTGTTGTTTTTAATCCATTTGTTTAATTCTTCAATTTCGGCATTACTTAAGCCGCTATACGCTTTTGCAAATGGAGTAAGTAGATCTCCATTTTTCAATGCAAACGTAAAATCGGTGTAAAGATTGGCTCGTTTACCATGACCTCGTTGGGCGTAAATGAGAACTGCGTCAATGGTTTCTGCTTCCACTTTCCATTTCCACCAGTCACCGCGTTTTCTTCCTACGCCGTATGCAGAAGTTTTAAGCTTGACCATGACTCCTTCTGCTTTTTGAGTCTTAGCTTCATTACGGATTTTTTGGGCTTGCAGCCATGTTTGGGGATGTAAGGTTGGTGGGAGAATCAAATGGTTGATTCGGTTTGGTATATTCAGAGAATCGGAAGTATTTTGGATCATCGGAAATGAGTTGAAAATAGATTCAACCAACATTCTTCGATTCCATAGAGGAAGTTCGCGAATGTCTTTGAAATTGATTTCTAATACATCGTAAACAAGAAACGCACACGGTATTTCTTCGCGAATCTTTTTACTTACTGTTTTACGTCCCATCCGATGTTGTAAATCTGAAAATGAACGAGGTTGATGATTTTGAAAATCCCAACCAATAATTTCGCCATCGAGAACTAAGGAATTTATTTTCAGCAAATTTTTCGTTGGTAATTTATCATTTTCAAAATCTATTTCGGTAAAATACTCTGTACTTTTTTCAGTCGTAAATGAATCAGTATCACGAATTAAAAGATCCTGTGTTTTAAATACTATGACTTCCATCCCCCGAAAAGAAGAAACGGATTCTACAATTTCTGGGAATGCTGCACTTACGATTTCCTCTCCTCTTGACCAAAGTGTAATGGAATCATTTCGGAGAATGAGCTGACCTCTAATGCCATCCCATTTGTATTCAAATTGCCAATTTTCAATGTTTCTAAAGGCATTATCCAGTGTTGCATTGAACACTTTGGAGAGTTGAACAACAAATTCTTCCTCAATGACAGAGGAGGAACCAATCGGTGCATTTGAATGGGCATTGGTGTCTTTAGGATTAGATAATATGGGTAATAACTCTTCGGGAATGGGATATGCAAGAAAAAACGGATAAGGCTTTGACTCCGAATAGGAAAATTCGGGATTCAAAATTAGTTGTTCAAAATTTGTTTTGTAAGGATCCCATTTACCGCTGATTCTAAAGGTCAAATCATCTTTAGGTATGTCTGTAAATTTTGACAACGCTTGAGTGAGTAGTGCCTGAGAAACACCTATTCTGAAGCCTCCGGTTATTAATTTATTAAGTAGAAAACGACCTTCGGTAGAGAGTTGGTTCCAAAATGAAAAAATGGAATTACGTTGGTGTTCTTCTGATAAATTTTTAATTTGAAATAGACGCTGTAACCAATAATCCAATGGCACGTCAGGTGATATGTTTTGAGATGTTTTACCTAAAACCAGGGAAATGGTTTCGGCTAAGTCGCCGACCGTATGATAACTTTCATCAAAAAGCCATTGAGGAATTTGGGCGAATTCTGCTGCCCATTGTCGCAAGTTGGCAAGGGGAATACTTCGTTTGGGTCGTCTTCCAGTAAAAAGGGCAATAATCCAAACTTTATCCTGAGGCGTGCATAAATGAAAAAACTCTAACAGAGCATCGACTTTTTCCGTTGTTTTGGTAGTTTGGTCGAGTTTCTGATAGAGTTTTTCGAATTGTAGCACCGTTGGTGTTTAAATTAAATCCATTGGGTGTTGAATAATCATATTACTTTAGCAATACGATTTAATAGTTTGACTTTTTAATGAAGAATAACAACGAAGGTCATAGGTTAATAAATTACTTCACCAATGTCATTTCATTGATAATATTGGTAGCACCACCTAATTTGTCGATGATGAACAATACATAACGTATATCAACACTAATGGTGCGCTGTAGATTAGGCATGAATCCGAAATCAGATGCAATAGCTTCCCAGTTACCATCGAAAGCGATACCAATTAATTCACCATTTCCATTAATTACGGGTGAGCCCGAGTTGCCTCCGGTAATATCGTTATCAGATAGGAAGCAAGTAAATAATTCACCAGTTTCAGGATCTGCGTATTGACCAAAGTCTTTTTTATTGATCAATTCAATTAATTTATCTGGTGCGTCGAATTCAAAATCACCTTTAATGTATTTTTCGCTGATGCCTTTAGCGGTAGTGAAGTAATTGTATTTCACGGCGTCACGAGCGTTGTAGCTTTTCACAGTTCCGTAACTCACGCGCATGGTGGCATTGGCATCAGGTGCGAAAGTAGTAGTTGGATACATCTCAGCTCTAGCCGCCAAAAACAAACGATTAGCGCGTTCTAATTTCTTGTTTACTTCAGAAATACGAGGAGCTAAATCACCACGTAAGATATTGATATATTGATTAGTGATAGTAAAAATTAAATCTTTATCTAATGCAGAAGCAGATGGTTTTGAACAGAATTTCTTCAATTTATTTGTATCGGCGAATAGGGATTTAGCCCAAGCCATTTCAGCCATTAAATCATAATTATTCTTGGTTTTTGTTGCCAAATTTTTCAAAGAAGCGGGTAGATATTGAAGATCTAAATCTTCCATTAAACGACGGAAAACCACTGCAAGAACTTTCTTTTCAATGTTGCCATTAAATTCCTTATACATTTCAGAAATTCCTGCTCCATATTGCGCAGCCATGGCTTTACCTTGATCAGATTTTTTGTCTTGAAGTGACTTGTAGATTGCTGACATTCTCAATGCAGACGTCATAGGGACACTGTTTGAGATTCCATCTTGAAGATAAACACTGTATAATCCAATTTTATTTAATTCTGAATATGCTTCATCAAATAATGAAGTTACATCACCATAAATTTCTGACTTGTTATTGGTACGAACCCAATTTTCGAATTCTTTTTCTTCGGCTTTGCGTTTTGCATAGATTTCGGGTTTAGAAAGTTCTTTTGCTTCACCACCGAATTTGTTCCAGTAGTTACCAATGCCAGCGAGTTTAGCGGAGTACATCAAACGGACATCTTTATCTGCTTTCATGTGCTCTTCATACACATCCATTATTTCACGACGAAGTTGAACACGCATAGGACGTTCTTTCTTGCTCAAGTAAATAATACCTTCAGAATACGTATTACGAGTAGTACGACCAGGGTAACCCATAGTCATGGCAAAATCACCTTCTTTAATACCTTTTATAGAAACGGGAAGGTGGTGTTTTGGTTTGAAAGGTGCATTGGTTTTTGAAAAATCTGCAGGTTTGTTATCAGCACCAGCATATATGCGGAACATAGAAAAGTCGCATGTATGACGTGGCCATCTCCAGTTGTCAGTTTCACCACCAAATTTACCTACGTTTTCAGGTGGAGTTCCTACTAAACGGATATCGCGATACACTTCATAGAACATAGCTAAGTATTGGTTACCGTTGTAGAATACGGCAACATCAACTACATAGTTCTTTTTTTCTTCTCCAAGAGATTCCAACATAGCTGTTTGAGTAGCTTTGAGATTCGCTGCGATGGTTTGACTGCGGGTGGTTTCGTCGTCATTGATTTTGGTACCTTTAAATACCATTTCAGTAACGTCTTGAACTTTGCGTAACATACCAATTTGGAAACCAGCAGGACGTTCTTCTTGCAATGATTTCGCCCAGAATCCATTAGAAAGGATATTGTCTTGTGGAGTAGCGATACTTTGGATTGCGTCATAACCACAGTGGTGGTTGGTCAAGAAAAGACCTTGGTCTGAGATTACTTCCCCAGAACAGAACATTCTTCCATTTTGCATAAGACGTACAACAGCGTCTTTAACAGATGAATTATTGATTGAGTAGATATCTTCGGCAGAAAGTTTCATGCCACGGGCTTGCATTTTATCTTGAATTTTGTTCAAGAGGGTTAGCGGCCACATCCCTTCGTCGGCACGTAATGAAAGGAATGACGTTACGGCCAACAATAAACTAAGAATTCTTTTGGTCATACCGCAAATATAGCAAAATGGCTTGAGTTGTTGTTGCTAGTAATTATGGAATAAGATGGTTAAATGGATATATACGGGTATATCCGTTTAAAAAAGGAACAAGTTGCTCAGGTTGTAATAATTTTGAAGCGGTTTTAGGAAAACCTATAGTTAGGGTAGTGAATAAAATAGATTAAATTTGTTGCGATGAAAATTTCCATTAATTGGTTAAAAAGTATACTAGGTGTTGAAGCCTCTGTAGATGAAATAGCTCATAAATTGTCGGTTTCAGGTTTGGAAGTAGAGCATATAGAGAATTGGGAGAGTTTAACAGGTGGCTTGAAGGGGTTCGTAATAGGAGAAGTTTTGACTTGTGAAAAGCACCCAGATGCTGACCGTTTGAAAATGACAACGGTCAATATTGGTTCTAAAGAACCTTTGAATATTGTATGCGGTGCGGCTAATGTGGCAGAAGGTCAAAAAGTAATTGTTGCAACGGTGGGAACTTTAATTCAAATGGCTGGTAAAGAGCCTTTTGAAATTAAGAAAAGTAAAATTCGAGGTGCAGAAAGCGAAGGAATGATATGTGCGGAAGATGAAATGGGTATGGGTACAAACCACGATGGTATTTTGGTTTTACCACACGATGCACCCGTAGGATTAACGGCAGCTGAGTATTTCAAAGTTGAACATGATATTGTAATAGAAATTGGTTTAACTGCAAATCGTGGCGATGCGGCATCGCATTTAGGTGTTGCTCGGGATGTTGCGGCTTTATTTGGATTGCAATTACCGGCGGAATTGTACTGGCCTATAGATATCCCCCGAAAAGAGAACAACAATATTTCCGTGGAAGATCCCGAACTATCTAATAGATATATAGGCGTTTGCGTGGATGGTGTGGAAGTTAAGGAATCTCCTCAGTGGTTAAAGCACCGGTTGAAGGCAATTGGTCTTGAACCTAAAAATAATGTTGTTGACGCAACGAATTTTGTTCTACATCATTATGGTCAACCTGTTCACGCCTTTGATCGCGACCGCCTATATGGAGCTATTGAATTACGAAAAGCTCGAGAGTCTGAGAAAATTGTGACATTAGACGGATTGGAAAGGCAATTAAATGTACAAGATTTGGTTGTTTGCGATTCAAAAGGTCCTGTTGCCATAGCTGGTGTTATAGGTGGGAAGGTATCTGCCGTATCAGATGATACGCGCAACGTGTTTTTAGAAATTGCACATTTCCATCCAGGATTGGTTCGAAAAACAGCTAAACGGCATGTTGTAAATACTGACGCATCTTTTCGTTTTGAACGTGGTATCGACGTACTGGCAATTGAGAAAGTTGCCGAAACTTTGACTGCGTTGATTGTGGAAGTAGCTGGTGGAACCGCTATCTCGTTGGAAGAATATTACGGAGTAAAATATTCTGAGAAAACCATTGAATTTCAACTGTCGGAATTGAATCGGTTTGCAGGAATGGAATACCCCGCAGATCGAGTGAAAGAAATTTTAATATCGTTAGGATTCGGGGTAATCGAAGGAAGCAGTTCATGGAGTGTTGTAATTCCTTCATGGAGAAATGACATTGAGGTATTAGTGGATGTTTACGAAGAGGTTATGCGAATTTATGGCTATGACCAAATTCCTTTGGGTGGTAAGATGCAAGTGAGCTTAGGCAGTTTTGTGGGAATGGAACGCAAGAAAAAGGAAAATGTGATTCGTGATTATCTTGTGAGCCAAGGATTCTATGAAGCATCGAATAATAGTTTGGTTTCATCGGATTGGTATGAGGGATCAACAAATTTGGCGGAATTGACAAATCCGTTAAGTACAGATATGGGAATAATGCGTCAAAGTTTGGTGCCGGGTTTGTTGCAATCGATAGCTTATAATCAAAATCGTCAAGCGGATTTGGTGAAGTTATTTGAGTTGGGTCGAACATACGAGAAAACAGAAGGTGGATTTAAAGAAAATCCGGTTCTTACAATGGTGATTTGGGGTAAAAGTAGCGTGGAAAGTTGGGAAATAAAGAATGAGAAAACCGATTATTTTGACATGAAACGTTATGTACAAGGGCTTATGAATCGGTTAGGAAGTTCTTTAAGTGTGGATCAAATTGATATTGTGGCGGTTTCTACAAAATGGTTGAAAAAAGCAGGTGTAAACGGAATGGTTTTTTCGGTGGAATTGCCATTGAAGAAGTTATTGAAACCAGCAAAGAAAACATTGCGTTATCAGGAACCGGGGAAATATTTCTCCATTCGTCGTGATTTGAGTTTAGTGGTGGACAAGTCAGTGCGTTTTGAGGATCTTAATCAGGTAGTGAAACAGAATAAATTGAGGTTTTTAACGGATGTTCGGGTTTTTGACGTGTTTGAAGGTAAGCCTTTGGATGAAACGAAAAAGGCTGTAGCACTTTCATTTACATTTAATCGGAATGACACCACAATGAAAGATGAGGAAGCGGATTCATCCATGGCTAAATTGATGTCGGCTTTTGAAAGCATGGGAGCTGTGATTAGAAGGTAGGAATTGTTGTTAATGCCAGAATTCAACTCGCTTTTTATAGTGAGTGACTAACTTAAGATGATACGTTTATTAATAAAGTTGGATTGTTTGACTCTATGAGAATTTGTCTAGTAATATTGTAAAATGTCGGTACTAACCATAGATATTGGAAATACTCGAGGGAAATTCGCTGTAATTTCACGGGAGGGTATTTTGCTTTCATCGGGTTATTTAGAATTTTTAGAAAGTGGATGGGGTGAAGTGAAGAAAATTTGCGAGCAGAATTTAAAATCTTCGGATCCGATTCATTCAATAGTTTATTCTTCAGTAAAGAAGGATACATCGTATTGGTCGTTTGGTGAATTACAAAATTATAATCCTGTTGAGATCAAGTCTTTAATGTTCAAATTGCCCTTCCAAATTGAAATTGAACAACCTGAAACATTGGGAAGTGATCGTTTAGCTGGAGTACTGGGTTGTATGTTTTTGTTAGACCAAAGTAATTTAGGTAATTTGATTGATCCTGAAAGTAGATTAAACGATTTTGGTGAATCCAATTCAGAGTCGGATCTAAGAATTACGCAATTCGAGAATTTAATACAACGGTTAAGGCAGTTGAAATCATCGCGTAATTTTATGATGATTGATGCAGGAACTTGTATAACTTATGATTATGTAAGTTGTGGAGAAGATATATCTATGCCGGTATATTTTGGTGGGGCGATTTCACCGGGTTTACGTTTGAGATTTAAATCGATGTCGGATTACACCGATGCTTTACCGATGTTGGAATTGTCAAATAGCATGATGGAAAGATCGGATTTTGGGGATATTGGTAAACATACCGAAGGGGCAATGAATTCAGGTGTTATTATGGGAGTTATGGATGAAATTTCAGGACGAATCGATAGATTTAATAAAAAATTCGTTGATTCTCAAGTGTTTTTAACTGGTGGAGATGCGGAATTTTTGGGGAAACGATTGAAATCAGGGATATTTGTAGAACCTATGCTTTTGCATTATGGTCTTTTTTATGCAGATCAATTTAAATAGTATTCATTCATTGAGAAATTTTATACTTTCAGTCTTTGTTTTTTTGGGAAGTTTTTCTTCTACTTGGGGACAAGGGAGCAGCGGGCAAAATTTGGTTAGCTCACCTTACAGTAATTACGGCGTGGGAGAATGGACTCAAACCAATTTTCTTCAGGCCGGTACTGCTTCTCATACCTATTCTGGCTATTACTCATATAGCATGTATAATCCGGCTACGTTAGGTAATGTACGTTACACGACATTGGATTTTGCTGGTTCTTATAAAAGAGGAGCAACATTTTCAGGAAATGAACAGTATGATTTTGACGGAGGTGGATTTGAATACATGTCGTTGGCATTACCTGTTTGGAAAACGGCCAAACGTAAGCTTGTTGGTTATGATAGTTTACGCAAACAGAAAATTTGGAAGTTTATTCCATTTGGAGCGAGTACAGCATTGGTTTTAAAACCAATGACGACAGTGGGATACTCCTATTATTTGGAGAACGATGGTGTTTTAAAAACGCGCACATCACATATTGGATCTGGTGGATTATCTCTTTTGCAATGGCAAACAGGATTTCGCTTAAGCAACGCAGTACAAATGGGTTATTCTGCGGGTTATGTTTTTGGAACCACTAAAGACAATGCCTTGTTTTCTGTAGTAGATAGCTTAGAATTGGGAGTTGTTGAGGATGCTCAAAGTTTGGTTTTTCGTGGATTGCAGCAACAAGCAGGATTATTGTTTCAATTCAAGTTAGACAGTACATACCATAAATTCGGATTGTCTTATGAATGGTATGGTAATTCTTTTGCAACTCGAAATCGATTAACACGTAGTATGGAAGTTACATCTGCAGGTTATACTTCTGTACTGGACACTATATTAAATGAGCGGGATGTAAAAAAGGAATTTTCTTTGCCTGGTTCTTTAGGTTTGGGTTATAGTTTTCAGTACAGAAGAGCTTGGCAACTTAATTTAGATTGGAGAAAGCAAATGTGGTCTAGTTATAGTGCATATTTTGATAATTCTGGGAAGTATGTGGATCGGTCAGATTATTCCATTGGATTGATAATTAATCCTATGGACATTAAGAACGGAACAGATAAGCGTATGAAAGTGCCTGTTCGTTTGGGGTATAGTTTGGGGCAATCTCAACTACAATTTGTACAGAATTCACAAACCTTTGGCTTAGTTGAACAAAGATATACTGTTGGTTTTGGTATACCTATGCTTCGAAGATATTTCGACAACTCCGTTATAACAAACATACTTCAAGTTAACGTTCAATATTTGGAACGTCGTGCTACTGGTGGTAATTTACCAAGAGAACAATACATTACAGTTGGTTTAGGTTTGCAATTGGGTGATATTTGGTTTGCACAACGCAAGTACGATTAAGTTATTGAGTTATGGTAATATCTAAGCAGTATGGTTGTGTGAGATTTTATGGAATTTTACTTATGATAATTTTGCTGGGCTGTACGGATTTGGAAACAAGTGCTTATCGTAGAAAGCGATCTCAAGATTCGATGGTTACGAGGGAGTTTGCAGAAAAAGTTACAATTGAGTATACGGATAGTGGAAGATTGCGAGCTCGAATATTTTCGCCAATTTTGGTTGCCGTAAAACAGAAGAGTAAACCTTATTTAGAAATGAAAAAAGGTTTGAAAGTTGATTTTTATGAGGAGTCGGGCGAGATTCAAAGTTATTTAACCGCTGAATACGCAATTAGCTACCCGGACGAGAATCAAGTAGTTGTGAGAAATAATGTTGAGATCTTGAATGTCAAGGGGGAGATGTTGAATACAGAAGAATTGAAGTGGGATCAAAAGCGTGGTAAGATTTACACGGATCGTTTTGTGAAAATTACTACACGCGATCAAATTATTACTGGACAAGGATTGGAAAGTAATCAATCGTTTACTGATTGGGAAATATTGAATGTTAGTGGAACAATAAACGTACCTTATGATAAAATACCACGTCCTCGCTCTGTTGTGCCTGGTCGCGGCCGCTATTAGTGCCGTGGAGTTTTTGGCAATATCTATGTATGATGCTGAAAGTCAGGGAAATGCTTACTTAAGTTCGGGTCGATTCTGGTTGATGATCGGAGTGTTTGGATTTTCTATAGTAATGTATTTTCGAATAAAACGAATGCGGAAAGAGTCGTTGTTACAAGGTAAATCGACAGAAAAATCGAATTGGCATCCCCCGAAAAAGAAGAATAAATAGGTATAATCTAAGTTTTGCGCTATAAGTTTGTTGTGCTATTTTTAATGGTAACAGCATGATTTACACATACTTTGTGTTATGCGCGTGTTAAAAAATAAAGTTTTCCACAAAGTTTTACACATTTATACATACTTCTAGGTATATTTGTCGCAGTCATGAAGAATTCAACTCGACAAAACATCCTTAAAAAATGCTTTGAGGCCATTGAAAAAGGCGGATTTGAGGCGTTAAGAACGGACAAAGAGATTCAAAATTTGGGAATTTCTAAAGGTGCGTTTTATCATTATTTCCCAACAAAATTGGAATTAGGTTATGCTATAATTGATGAAATAATAAAGCCGATGTATGAATCCAAATGGTCGGTCTTATTGGAACATGACACCCATACCGCACATAGATTATGGGACTTAATTGAAAAGGAAAAGAATGATGCAACAGACACTCGGATTTCGCGTGGTGATGTTTTATATAATTTGATGTTGGAAATGAGTGGAGTAGACACGAAATTTCGTTTGAAATTGGATGAAGTATTGGAAATACAGGTAAAGATATTACAAAAAGCTCTTCTTCAGGGTAAGAATAATCAGGAATTTAAATCGGGTATGGATTCTAGATCCATGGCATATATGCTAATAGGACAATTGCATGGTTGTTATGCAATTGCAAAAACCAGAGCGAGTAGGGATGTATTTGTATCCATGGTAAATGCACTTCAAAAACAATTGATGGAGGTATTATATGCAAAAGACCCTTCACAAGAAATAGTTCTCGTTGGAAGGGCCTGAAGCAAACTGTAAAACGAATGATATCTATGACTTAATTAATCCTTAAAAGGTTAAACTAATCCGAGCATCAATTTTTTATTTTTGTAGTCTTGTACTAGAAATTTATTGCGGGCACCATTTCCAGTTTTTGAAATAAGTGTACCGTTTTCTTTGCAGGTATTTAACCAGTTTTCGGTAGAATATACCCAATGGGGTGAATCGCTAAAAACCACACCGCTCATTTGGGAACAGATAACCGCTGTTTTCTCTTTTATACTGTGAAAGATCATGCTGTTATCCGTGGTAATCATAGGAGTGAAATAGAGTTTATAACGTGCACCTTTATAATTTGGAAGGTATGGGTTGAGTTTATGCCCTAATTCTGCTTGTTTAGTAATGAGTTCTATAAGTTGATCGTACTCACGCAGTACTCTTTGATAGGTAGAATCGTCTTGAAAAAGTCCGCATTCTCTGTAGTGTTGAATTTGGTAAAGTGTGGAATAAAGGGTTTCATATCCCCAAATTTCATGAGATGCAACATTCATGTATTTTTCGGCTAATTTGATGTTTTTATTTTGAATGGTTTTAGGTTCGCAGTAAAAAGTAGCATTGTTGAGACTGGGTTTTTTCAAGAATTCTCTGTTCCAAACGAAATTTTTGAATTCAGCTAATGCGGGATACCACATATAGTAGAAAAAAGGAATTTCTTTGGCGCCATAAACAATTTGAGAATGAGGGTGAAATTTGCAATGATCCAATCGGCCTTCTAATTCACTATAAAAGTTATCGGAAGTATAGGTCTCAAAATTAAGAGCTTTGTATTCAACTAATTGCCAATTCGGATTTGCATTAGTGAAGTGATTTAGATCAATTTGAAATTCTCTAGCTAATTTGATCATTTCATCTGCTTTAAACGTATAAGGATCTCTTATTCTACGGTAGGCAGCATCTTCGGAAATATTTAAAATTTCCGCAATGATTGCAGCAGTTCGCAATCCCATTTTTTTAGTTTTCTCATTAAGAAGTTGAGTAAAGTTTTCCATCATAATAGTAAAATTTTAAGTGACGGTGGATTAAACAAGAAAGATGGGATTGTCACCTAAGCCTTTGTGAAAAATGCAAATAATTGATTATAAAAAAGGACGGATTTGTGATAATCGCCAAGGATAGGTCTAAAACAAAGTTGAATTTTGAATCGTAACAAAATCAACAGATTATGAATAAAAATTACCTTTTAAACCTTGAAAAAATCCAGGCAAGAAAAAATCCATTATATAAGGTGGATAATCTTGAACTGGTGCCACTTTTTAACAGAAATGTTAGGTTGTTCACATCAAAATGGACCAAATTGTGGAAAAAGTTGTGTCTTTTATTGGGAGATTCTGAAATAATAAAAAGGAAATTCTTCCCATCTTGGAAAACTGTGGCATCGATATTCACCATTTCTTTGCTTGGAAGTGGGTTGTATGCACAAAATTTAGGTTCAAATGATCCTAATATATTTAGAACTCATGCGGATCACGTTTATGAAATGTATCGTGATTTACGGCCTACAGGAACGGAATTATGGAATGCATTTGAACCAGAAATAGAATTGGAAGATTTATGTGGAGGAAACAATGCAAAAGCAGTGAATTTTGAATTGTCGCAAGAAGTGTTGAGATCTACCTTGCAATATAAATATGGTTTGGATGCCTATATTGAACAAGATAGTATATGGCAAGCACGCGTAGATAACCATATTGCACATGGAATTTATCCTATAGGTCTGGTTGATTTACGCATTCAACAAATCAATCCGTTGCTTGTAAATTCAGGGTTAAGAATATCTACAGACAGCACTAGATATGAATTAAACTTGGATGGGTTTGTAGCACCAATATTTCAAGAAAATTATCTGTTTTCTGCCGTACTTCCAACTGAGAGAATGCGAAATGATGTAGAATGGATGGTGTTGGATTCGAATTTATATTTAAGCAATTTTCACAAACCAGAGAAAATTCGAATTCGAGTGAATTCCACAACAATGTGGATAGAATGGAATTTGCCATTTAAAATACCTGTTGGAACAGGATTATTGGATTTAGAAATTGATTTGTTGTTGGATGAAGAAGATGAGAGGGGTCAATTTTTGGAAGATCCAATACAATGGAATCCATTTAAGTACTTTACTCGTTGCAAAGCAAATATTTTCGTAAACCCTAAGGTACAAAAACCATATTTAGATCCATTGGAAGTAAGAGTGTATGATTATTCGGATGCTGGAAAATCAATTTATCACAAAGCTCGATATACAGTTCATTTGGGTTTTGACACTATTTCTGGAGGAAAAGTGCAGCATGATTGTATGCTTAAACCAATTGTAATTGTAGAAGGAGTGGATTATGGCTATCCAGGGATTGTAGGAATAAAGGATGGAAAATACGGCGAAAATGGTTATATCGATCTATTAAATGGTAAATCTTGGAATGTTGCAACCCAATCATGGGAAAGTTGGAAGTCGATTGAAAAAGGTCCATATTTGGTTCGAAAACTACGGAACTTGGGATACGATATCATTTATGTAGATTTTTATGATGGTGCTGCAGATATTAACATCAATGCAGACGTTTTGCAAGGCGTTTTAGAGCAGATTAAACAAATGAATTGTGGTAAATCTATTCATATTGTTGGAATTAGTATGGGCGGATTGGTGGCAAAAAGAACTTTGAAAAAGATGGAAAATGAGGGCATTAATCATTGCGTTACAACATTTACCAGTTTTGATTCTCCATACTGGGGTGCAAATATTCCAATGGGGTTACAACATACAATTCGATATTACAGTAAATCTAAAAGAATGGCAAAGGATGGATTTCATCGCATATTGAGACGTCCAGCCAGTTTGCAAATGTTGGCAAATCATGAGGCTTCCACTAAGCAACATCATTCATATCGCACATTATTTATGAGAGAGGATAGTTTGTTTGGAGGGTTTCCACAAAAACCCATGTTATTTGCTATTGCCAATGGTGCGGCGAAAGGAACTGATTCGAGGCAACCTGATGCTTGGGGAAGTAATGCCAAAATGCAGCCGGGACAATTAATTTTCCGCTTGCAATTGAAAGGTATTTCAAGTGTAAAGACTTCACCTTGGATAGATATTTTTGCCGAGAATTTCTACGATAAGAAAAATCAAGTTTATTACAGTGGAAAAGTTTCCGGAAATAAACCATTTTATACTCATAAGGACAATCATTTATGGGATCATGTATCGGGATCGAGAATTAATAAATTCGGATCACTACGTCATGTAAGTGGAATATTGAAGGTGGGTTTAGAAGCACCATACACTTGTTTTGTTCCCACTGTTAGTGCATTGAGTATGAGCTCAGATGTGCATACATTTAATGCATTGCTGGATTTGCCGTTAACCGTTAAAGATCAGGATTTAGAAATGCCATTGGGAGGTGAAATAAATACTCCTTTTTCGAGAATTTATATTCCATCTGAAAATCAGGACCATGTAATGCTAGATTCAACCCCAACAGGAAACATTGAATGGCTTATTAATCAACTGCAAAGCACTGAAAAAGGGTCTCATTTGGGAACGGGTGGCGATATAAAGAAAAATTCAGGAGTATTTAATTTGAATTCACCTTGGAATAAATTTATTCCGAGTGGTCTGCTTTCGGGAACGGCGACTTTAGAAGTTAATGGTAAAAGCCAGTTACCTCTATTAAGCAATAATGATTTGCAATTAGCCAAGTCTTTAAAAGAGCGCCATTATTATACTGGCAGTTGTTCTTATGTACATTTAAAATTAAAAGATGCCTCGAAATTAGAAGTAGGAAGCACTGGAGGAAGTAAAACCATAGTTCATTGGGATGGCAAGAGCATATTAGAATTGAATAATTCAGCAACAATGGTAGTAAGAGAAAATCATGAAGTAATAATTCATAAAGGTGCACGCATGATTTTCGATGATCAGTCTATTTTGAATTTGAATTCTGGCTCCAAGTTAATTATAGAAGAAGGTGGATGGTTGATATTAAGAGGTAAATCCCAATTGATTTTGGATCAAGATTGTGAATTCCATATCAAGGGTAATTTGGTTTTAGGCGATGAATACAATTTTCAGCCTAAAGCAGGGAATTCTGGTAAAATTGGTTTGGTAAAAATATCGAACATAGGTTATGGATTTGGTGAAGGAGAATTGTTTTTTGAAGGATTAAATGCACAAATCCAGTTGAATGGAAATGGAAAAAACAATAAAGGAAATTTGCAATTGGAAGGATTGATAGAATTACCAACAGCAAAAGATGGTAATCCATTGAAATCAATAAAATTGAGCAATTCTCATAGCATTTTTGCTCCTGGTACTCAATGGATATTAGCTGGAAATGTGGAATTAGAGACTTCACAATTTGTGATGGTCGATTGGAGTCGAAATTTGGAGCATGGAAATAAGAATGTCGGAGTTAAGTATCAAGGTAGTTCGCTGAAAATGAATGAAGTGGAGTTTTTGGGACTGGATACGGCATTAACTGTTCAGTTTGAATCAGGATCTACAAGTATTTTATGGCAGAAACTTTTATTTGAAAATTGCACAGTAGGAATGTATTCCACGGGTTTGAAAGGTAGATTGGATGAATGTGTGTTTAAAAACAATAAAACAGGAATGACTGCTCATGAAATTCAAACAGAACTTGTGATAACTGAAGGTGAATTTAGAAATAATACAGAAGCCATAATTTCGAATCAATGGCAGCAATCTAAAGGAAAATTTTGGTTGATAGAATGTTTGTTTGATCGGAACTGGTATGCTGTTAATTCACTTTATGGAAACTTAATTTTAAAATGCAATCGATTCAACCTGAGTGAAACAGATGTTGTAATAGAAGGTGGGGTATTAAATATGTCGAATACTAAAGCCATTAAAAGTGAAGTTCTATCGAGGAGTGAGAAACCAGGTTACAATGTTTTTGTAAATTCAAAAAAACGTTGTATTGGATTGTATGGTTCTGAGTTATATATGAATGGTGAGAATTATTTTTATTTTAACAAACTAAAATATGATGGAAGACCATTTATTGAAGGACATATTGCTGTGGACGAGAATGCGGAATATTGGAACATGGCTGAAGGTAAATTTATTTCTGGAACCAATGTTTGGTCACCATCACAAGGTTTAGTAGCTAGTGATTTGGATGAACAGTATATTCGATTGAAACGTCAGAATCGCTCTAATGGTGTTCTAGAAGTTGAGGGAAGCCTATTGAAATACTATCCAGCTGAAGCTTGTTTTTATGCAAGTGAGTTGGATCCAAATGAATTAGTTACTCAAAAGTTATCAGGTGATGAATTGAGAAATGAAGAATCCACTGAGTTCGAGAATCGTGTGTTTGGTGTATCAGGTGGAATAATGATTTGGGGTAAAAACGTTCAATGGGAGTGTTATAATACAGCGGGAAGTTTGATTCAGAGAGGAGAAACTAAATACGAACGTGAATTTATACCCATGAGCTCTGGAATTTATTTTATTCGCATGAAGGACACAAACAAAGGAAATTCATATAAGGTGTTTATACCAGAAAATTAACGATTTTGATGAATAGAAATATGTGTATTGGGGCGTGTTTTAGTACAATTGCGAATAATAATCAATACATCAATGGTTTGCACCCATAAATAATGGAGCTTTGATTGTAATTTTGTACGATGAAGGTGACTTTTTGGGGTGCAGCTCGGCAGGTAACGGGAAGTATGCACTTGGTACAGTTGGATGGAGGAACGCAAGTGTTGATTGATTGCGGTTTGGATTATGAAAATCGCAAAGAATTTGACCATAAAAATGCGAACTTCCCGTTTAAACCAGCCGATATTGACTTATTGATATTGACTCATGCACATATTGATCATTCTGGTAATGTTCCAAATTTGATAAAACAAGGCTTTGTAGGTGATATAATTTGTTCTGGACCGACATTGGAACTGAGTGAATATTTATTACAAGACAGTTTGAATATTCAGATGATGGATATTCGAAAGAAGCGCAAACAGTTCTATCGTAAGAAAAACAAGAAACATGCTTCCAGTTTGCCGCAACCGTTATTTGCCAAAAGACATATAACAGATATGGTGGATATGGCTATTGTTTTGGAACCCGGTGAAGTTTTTGAATATAATTCTGAACTGAGCATTGAATTTTTTGCAGCTGGACACATTTTAGGTGCAATGAGTGCAAAATTGACCATTAAAGAATCGAATGGAGCTATAAAAAAACTGGGATTTACGGGAGATTTGGGCAACTTTAATTCTAAATTGGTTCCCGATCCACAAGTTATGGGTGAGTTGGACTATTTAGTAAGTGAAAGTACTTATGGAGGTAGAAAGCACATGACCGATAGTCGTAAAGCGGAAGAAATTTTACTCGAAGAAATCACAGAAACGTGTGTAAACAAAAGGGGCAAACTAGTAATTCCAGCATTCAGTGTGGGAAGAACGCAATCAATTTTATTTACAATTAATCAATTGTTCATGGATGGAAAAATGCCTAATATTAAAGTGTTTACCGATAGTCCATTGGCTATTCGTTCTACTCGAGTTTATCAAAATAGTGTGGGATATTTGAATGATGAAGCCAAGCAATTTCAAGCAAAGCATGGAAGTTTATTTAATTTCCCGCTATTGCATGTAGTAGAAGATGAGCGTGAAAGCGAATTTCTAAGCGTGCTTCCTGAACCGTGTATAATTGTTTCAGCTGCAGGAATGGTAGAAGGTGGAAGAATTCAGATGCATATTCGAAACAATATAGCTTCTGAACAGAATACGGTAATGATTGCAGGATTTTGTGCTGAGGGTACTTTAGGAGATCGATTATTAAAAGGACAAGGATTTGTTGAAATTGATAAAAAACAAAAGGAGGTTCATTCTAAAATTACACGAACCGATGTTTTTAGTGCCCATCCAGATCATTCACAATTGGTTGATTATTTTCAAAGGACTGCCAAAGCTGGCTCTGTAAAGAAATTATTTTTAGTGCATGGTGAAGAAGCGCAGATGATGAAACTTGCAGAAGATATTGATTTTATTGAAGTTCATACTCCGATGCGAGGTGAGGTTTTTGAATTATAATCTAGATTTTTTAAAAATGGATATTTGCTTGAAATTGCGATAAAATGGCTTGGAAACTCGTTATATTGGGCATAATCATTTTGGTAATCCTTCTTTGGGGATATGCTTTTATTGCGGGTATTAGGAAGGGATGGATGCAATTTCAGAAAAAACGAAAATACGGCAGGTTGCCCACGGTAGTTATAGGAAATATAACAGTGGGAGGAACTGGAAAAACGCCATTCATTTTATTCATTAGCCAACTATTTTCTGAGCGGAATATAGCTATATTATCAAGAGGTTACGGTAGGAGTTCTCAGGGATATTTAGAAGTTGAAACAAATTCCAACGTTAAACTCGTTGGTGATGAACCCTTAGAGTTAAAAAGGACTTTAACTAAAACGGGAATTCAGGTAAAAGTAGTAGTTGGAGAAAACAGAATACAAGCCATAGATAGAATAGCTGCAGATTCAAATGGAATTGAACTGGTTTTTTTGGATGATGGATTACAACATGTGAATTTGTTACCCGATGTATCTGTTGTTTTAACGTCCTTCGAAAAGCCATTTAATCGTGAGCACTTTTCATTGCCATTTGGATCATTGAGAGAATTTTCCAACGTAGCTAAACAGTATGATTATTTGGTTGTAACTAAATGTCCATCTAAATTATCTCGGGCAAGAATTGAAAAGTGGTGGGAGGAAAATTCATCGGGATTATCATTTTCTCGAGAGAATGTTTTCTTTGCTGAATATATTATTGAGTCCGAATTTTTGAACGAAGTTCAATTTAAAAGCAATTTTCGTAAAGAAATAGAGGTTGAGAATCGAATTATTGGGGAATCGAGTTTCAATGAGATTGATATTCAAACTGTTGCTGAATCGGAAAAAGATTTGAATATTGACCCCTCAGACCAAGTATCTGTGAATGTAAATAGTAAATCCTGTTTGTTAATAACCGGGATTGTGAACACAAATGGAATACAAAATTATTTATCCGATATTGGATTCTCAGTCAGTAATCATTTTAATTATTCAGATCACTATTATTTTGGATTAAAAGAGTTGAAAGAATGGTTGAGGTTTTCATTGGAACATGGGATTAGATGTTGGTTTACAACACGAAAAGATTGGCAACGACTTCAAGATATTTTAGAAGAGAATAAAGAAATATTTCCGATTGACTTCTCGTTAAAAATGGGAATCGTGTATACCAATGTGACTATATTAGAAGAACGTAAAGAGGAATTTAAGAATAAAATTGTAAATAAACTTAAAGAAAATAAAAGATGAAACTTGGAAATTGGTTTATAACACTAGGGGTAATTGTTTCAGCATGGAGTTGTTCTCCTTCGGAAAATATTGTTTATGAAGAATTTGAGTCCGTTAACCCTTCAGGCTGGGACTGGAAGGAAGGGAAATCATTTGCATTTGAAATTGAAGACGATCAACACTTTTACAGTTTGATTAATGGGTTACGAATTACTACTGATTATGCCTACAGTAATATTTGGATGATATACATTATCAAAGGTCCAGGCGGATTTTATAGAAAGGAGCAATTCCAAATAACCTTGTCTGATAATATCGGGAAATGGAAAGGGAAAGGAATTTCTAATTTGATATCTTTTCAAAGTCCAATTTTGACTAATGTTAAACTAAAGAAAGGGAAATATACCATTCAGTTTTTTCAAAACATGCGCGATCAAGAATTGAAAGACGTAAATAATGTTGGTTTACAAATTATACGTGGTCAACTAATTTTATAATGCGTTTTCCTCAAAAATGGATTAACTATAATTTATAGCCACTTCTTTGAAAAATACCCAGGGAAATCGGTGTTTGTTAACTTGGATAGTTTACAGATTATTTTAGATTCTAAGAACTGCTTTATTACAGCTAAAAAATTGAAATTATGGTAGTTAAAGGTTATGCATCTGCTCTAATGGGAGTAAATGCTCAGAAGGTTATTGTTGAAGCCAGTGCAACGAACACACCCGAGTTCGCCACATTTATCATTGGTTTACCTGATACATCGGTGAAGGAGAGTTTGTTTCGTTGCGATTCGGCAATTAAACACTCCGGTTTTGAAGGGCTTCGTCAAAAAGTAGTGATAAATTTAGCTCCTGCGGATTTAAAAAAAGAAGGGAGTTCGTATGATTTACCCATTGCTATTTCCATGTTGGCAGCAAGTTTTCAAATAAAGAATGAGCGATTGTCTGAATTTGTGATTATGGGTGAATTGGGTTTGGATGGTAGTGTTTTACCCATAAAAGGAGCTTTGCCCATAGCCATTCAAGCGATGAAGGATAAATTCAAAGGTTTTATTTTACCGAAGGAGAATGCCAGAGAAGCAGCAATAGTTAAAGATTTGGAAGTGTATGGTGTGAAAAATTTAGCTGAGGCGGCAGCATTTTTAGATGGAAAATTGAGTTTAGAACGAGTAATTGTGGATCCCAGAAGTGATTATGAAGCATATTCTAATGATTATGATGTGGATTTTAGTGATGTTCAGGGTCAAGAAAGCATCAAAAGAGCCATGGAAATTGCAGCTGCTGGTGGACATAATATAATTCTATATGGCCCCCCAGGGGCCGGTAAAACAATGTTAGCTCGAAGAATGCCTACTATTTTACCTCCAATGACTTTGCATGAAGCATTAGAAACAACTAAAATACATTCTGTTTCTGGGAAGTTGGGTAATAATGCTACTTTGATGGCGAAACGACCTTTTCGCGCTCCTCATCACACGGCCTCGAGCATAGCTTTAGTTGGAGGCGGTACACCTCCACAACCAGGGGAAATTTCATTGGCTCATCATGGGGTATTGTTTTTAGACGAGTTACCCGAATTCCAACGCACAGTTTTGGAAGTATTACGTCAACCTCTGGAGGAGCGTAAGGTACATATTTCAAGGTCAAAATGGAATGTTGAGTATCCGGCTTCTTTTATGTTCGTTGCAAGTATGAATCCTTGTCCCTGTGGATACTATAATCATCCGACCAAGAATTGTACCTGTGCTCCTGGTAGTGTTGCACGTTATATGGGTAAGATTTCTGGTCCATTATTAGACAGAATTGATATACACGCAGAAGTAATGCCCGTTTCGGATGATCAACTTTTTGAAGCTCGCTCAAAGCAAGAATCGAGTGAAAATATTCGAGAACGCGTAATAAAAGCACGGGAAATGCAAGTACATCGGTTTCAGAATGTAGAAGGTGTTTATTCTAATTCTATGATACCTTCAAATAGAGTTCATGAGTTTTGTAAGATACCTCCAGCGGGACAATTGCTCTTAAAAAGTGCCATGAATAAACTGAATTTAAGTGCTCGTGCGTATGATAAAATAATGAAATTGAGTCGTACAATTGCTGATTTATCTGGTGCTGAGGAGATTTCTATTGAACATGTTGCAGAGGCAATTCACCTTCGTGGATTGGACCGCGGTGGAATGTTCGGCAACTAATGCTGAACAATAAAGGTTCGTTAAAGTAAACCTGTGAATAAGGCATGCACAATTCGGTGGAATGTTCGGCAACTAATGCTGAACTTCAAAGATTCGTTAAAGTAAACCTGTGAATAAGGCATGCACAATTCGGTGGAATGTTCGGCAACTAATGCTGAACTTCAAATGTTTGCAATAGTGAACCCACAAAGTGAGAATTTATTACAAAGTTGAAGTGCTTGGAGATGGACTTACTTTCCTTTGAATTCGGGTTTTCGCTTTTCGTTGAATGCCGTAACGCCTTCACGGTAGTCTTCTGAACGACCGGCAATTTCTTGACAGTAAGCTTCATATTGAAGCATCGTATCTAAATCAGAATGGGCGGCTTTGTTGAGCATAGATTTAATCATTCCAATGGCTTTCGTTGGAGCATTTGCATAGAAATCTGCAATTTCAGCAACGGTAGAATCCAAAGTTTCTTCAGAACATACTCGGTTAATCAATCCCCATTCCAAAGCAGTTTGTGCCGATATTTTTGGAGCCATAGTAGCCATCTCAAAACTCCGTGCAGGTGAAATTGCCTTGGGCAAGAAGTAGCTGCTTCCACTATCTGGAACAAGTCCTACATTAACAAAGACTTCGATGATGGATGCTTTTTCAGAAGCTACGATAAAATCACAAGCTAAAGCTAATGAAGCACCAGCTCCCGCTGCAACACCATTTAATCTGCAAATAATGGGTTTGGGTAATTCGCGCATAGCTTTGATAATGGGATTGTATCTTTTATACAAACTATCCGAAAGTGAACGATTTTTGGATCCAGCAATGGCCTTTAAATCTTGGCCAGAACAAAATGCCCTTCCAGCACCCGTTAATACTACCACGCGAACATCACTGTCTTTTTTTACTTCTTTAAATACTGCTTGTAGGTCGTAGCTCTGTTCGTCGTTGAAGGCGTTAAACACATCGGGACGATTCAAAGTTACATAAGCTACATTCCCTTTTTTCTCGTATAGTACACAGTTTAGTTCCATAGTTTTAGATTTAATACCGTACAAAGTTATTGGATAGAATTTGGATTATCACCGCTCTTACATCCCCAAAGAACGAAAAATCCACTCATTCATGAAGGTAATTGAAATACCAACAATAAAACCAATGATTAATTCAGCATGATCATGTGCTTTAAGAATGAAACGCGCTAGATAAACCACGGGTAAATTTATAGCAGCTGCAAGAATCCATTGATTTGGTGTTAAATAATATAATTTGAGTAATGCAGCAGATTGAGTAGACAATAGTTCCGAACTGATTAATGAATTAAATGAAGATGCATACACATAGAAGAAAGCAAAAAATGCTGAAGCCGATAACATATGAATGCTAATTTTAAACTTTAGTGAATTGAATAGCAATTGGATAAGTAGAGAAAAAACGACTAATTGGTTCCAAGTATACAAAATAGATGGTGCTTCGAGAAGTCGAAGAATTCCGGAAAACGAGATGGCCAAAACTAACGAGAAACCAACTGCTATTAATCGGTGTTTTAAATCAGGTAAATGTAAGGAAGGGAATACTTTACGTTTTACCATTACAACTACAAATACCAATGGAAATAGTGCGTGTAAAGCAAACGAAGCCCAAGTTATAATCCATAATTTAGTTGATTCAGTGAGGGAATCGATCCAATTTCCCCCGCTAGAAACAGAGTCACCTAGAATGTTTATTGAGGTATTGTAATCTACAAAACCATTATACAACAAGTACGTTCCTAGTGCAGCAAAAAAGCCCGGGTAGGTAATGTATGTAATGGTTTTAAAGGTCTTCTGAATGATGTTTTTGGGATTTTTATCGTTAGTTGGTTTCATATTCTTTAAAAGCTTCGTTCAAGGCCGAGTACCCAACGGAATTGAATTGGTGATTCACTGGGCATCGTAGTATTTAAAAAGATGGGTAGGTCGATTCGAAGTCGCAAAGGTCGGGTATTATTAAGAATTCTTTTGGAAATTACGTTATTGAACTTTTTAAATTCGACCAATGTTCCAATGCCGGCATCCATAAGAAAACCGGAATGAATCCATGAGCTTCCTAGAAGTCCACTACCGTCTACTTCAGATGAGTTGAATAGCATTAAACCTGCGTCAGCAAAAACGTATGGGGAAAGCAATATTTTGGGCAGTTTGCTTCGAGTTCTTGAGTTTAAATGATCCCAAATTAGAGCATTACTCAGTTTACGCCAGTAGTTGGTAAAGTCCCATTCCAGGTTAGCACTCAAACCTGATGTCCCTCGAAAAAAAGCATAAACTGAATCATTCGATCCACGTAAACCTAATGGCCTGCCTTGATAACCACGTAAGTTTAAGCCACCTCCGTAATGCAGAAACTGAATGGAATTGGTGGGAATGGGTGGCAAACTTTCAAACCAACTTATTGGAGCAATATTGATTTGCCCGAAATCTCGCATGATTGAGTTTTCAAATTCTTCTTCGGGATTGGCTGATGCTGCATATAAAACAGATTCAGGGGTTCGAGTTTTACCTGCACCGAACTGAGCAAAAACTCTTGATTTTACTACGGAATTATAAAGGGGTTGATTGTGTTTCCAAGTTACATTTACCCATCCATATTGACTGTAACTCCATGGAGATATCATCCGAATATTAGTTTGTATGCTGCCGGTTCGACCGTAGCCACTGTAGCTAATGTCCCAAAACAAATTGAGCGAAGTATTAGCCCGTAGATTCCAGCGGGAAATATCGGTTATAATTCCGTTATATTCTCGTTGATTAAAGTGCTGGTTGGTA
>CAMDDG010000031.1 GCA_945890895.1 Chitinophaga pinensis
AATGCCTGCGTGTTGGAAAAAATCTCGGCGCGTGATTTTGCTCATAACATGGATTATTAATTGTTAATGCCTAGTAATATAAAAAAAACCTTCTGAATTTAAAGATTAGGCACTAGCTATTCTAACTAAAAATTAAGCTATATCCACTAAATAAGCTGTGCATATGGAGTAGAGAATCGAACTTTTGATTGAGTCAAAAATTCAAAAATTTCTAAGGACTTTTGCTCCCCTTATACTCGAAAGATGACACGCTGATGAAATTGCAGCGAATGAGCTATACTAAAATTAGTTTTCTGCTCTAGTTAATAAATATTCATTTCTTAAAATCCACAACTCCGTTCCTTCAAATTTTACTTCTTTGGTAATGGAATAGGCATTCAATTTTAATTGATAGGTATGCCTCAATATAGCTTTTTTAGAATCATTGCCATCTTCTCCTTCCAGCTGGGTAACTAATGTGAATCCATCAACTACAGCTTTTGGGAAGCCCACAATTTTTTCTTTTCCAAAGAATTGGCCATTCAAATAAGTAGTGTCTATAGCGTTTGCCTGCGGTTCATTTGGGTAGTCATAGGCCATCACAAACCCGCTTTTATTCTCGGTCAAACTTATTTTGATATTAGCTGACATCGTGTAGGGTTTGCCAGATGAATAATCCAAATAGGTCAACTTACCTTCCCAGGACCCAACTGAACTTACTAAATCGGTAATTTGAACCGATTGCGCCTGCGTGGATAAGCATACAAGCATAAAGGCAATTACGAATAAACTATTTTTCATCTAGTAAATGTAGATCAAAGTAATTCTCGTGATAAAAAATATAAACATAAAGGTCATTTCTTAGGTCAGGATGAGGTAGGAAAAAAACCAGTAAAAAGCGGAAGGACACCTTTTTCAAATGATTGAGCCATAAGTCCCATTTATCCCTTCAAGAATCTGAATGCCTAATGACTTTGAACTGGGAAATAAGGTGGTAAGTAGATAAAGTGAAATGTATTAGGGTTTTCATAATTGGATGCTATATCCACCATTAATCCTAAAATCGATAAAGGAATGAATTTTTCTCAAATTTCCTAAAGCCCTATAAATTAATCTTCTGGCAGAAGAAACATGAGAAAATTCAAAAATTATGGCAATCTGCTCATAACTCAATTTCTCATAATAAAAATAATAAATCGCTTCTCTCTCTTTTAATTCCAAAGATGCAAGGGCTTTTTTTAATGCGATAATTTCTTCCTCCTCTAATTGGTTTTTGATATAAATATCTTCACTTGACATTTCAACTGGAAATTGAAAAAGCAGAAATTCCTCATTTTTTTTATTTTGCTTTTGGTGTTTTTTCAAATAATCAATTACTCTTCTTTTAAATGCTTTCATTAAATACAATTTAATTGAAGTTGTATCTCCTAAATTCATTCTCTTTTCTCTTAAATAAATAAAAAAATCCTGCAAACAATCTTTAATTAGTTCTTCATCCTGACAAAATTGACATCCATAGTTATAAAGTAGATTACAATAATCTTGGTAAAGAATTATAAACGCTGCTTCATCTCCTCCTTTAAATAAGCCCCAAAGAATTTGATCATCCCATTTTTTTGATTTCTTGGTGAAATCAACCCCGTCGTTAATGGGATTGATATTTTGTTTTATGCCCTTTAAATTCATACTTATTTTTTAAAAATCAGTTTGAATATTTTATTTTACTTAAATTAACAAAATTTAATTAAAATAACAAGGATTTAATCAAAGCATGGTTTAATAATATGAAAGTAATGTTTTAGATAACTTAATGAGGATTATTTTTTGGGATTTAAGAAAGAACAAGTGCAAGAAATTATACGAAAGACCTCTAAAAGGCGTTCAACACCCGGCGAATATACCAGCCAAGGCCAGCTGGCTTTTTCCGGATTTGAGACACCATTTTACAACCAGCTGGATATCACATGATCAGTGAACGAATTCAGTGAAAAACTATTTTATAGGCTAATCACTGCTGCTATTTATCCTTACTATTATGATTTCGGATAATCCTATTTAGTTTTGAACGAAGCTAGTTAGGGGAAGATTAGAATAGGATTAAGAGTTTTTTGCCTTATTTTCCTTGGTTCCAAAAAATAAAAGTTCCCCTATTAGTTGAAGTAATTATGTCTTTCTTACCATTGTTGTCCAAATCAACAGCAGTTATTTCAGAGCCGGCACCTGATCTATTATGTATAAGTTCAGGGATAAATTCCGCTCCTCCCGGAGCATTCGGGTTCCTCACTGTTTTATACCAATAAATGACAGGGGGGCCGTAAGAATCTGGATCGAATTGATTATCCAAATGGGTAAAGTAGCGCTTCCCAACAATAAAATCAGGGATTCCATCCTGATCGATATCTGCCATGGTCGCTCCATGAGCTTGGGAAAAGGTAACTCCACCGGCATTATCTGTTAAATAATCATCACTGATCATGTGTTTGATAAAAGAAATGGCTCCATTTTGATCACGTTTTTGTTCAAACCATGCCAAACCAAAACCGTGGGCATTTAAGGTAGTGACAACATCATTTAAGCCATTTCCATTTACATCATATACGGCCATTAAGGAACCCCCAACACCTAAACTTCTTCCATAGTGCCCAAAGGATTCAGGATGATGTTTCCATAACTTCATGCTACCTAATTCGGTAGGCTGTTCCCACCATCCAAATGGATTTATGATATCCAACCTTCCGTCACTATTAATATCTCCTGTTCCAATACCATGAGCAAGTGAGAATCCCTTTTCAGAAACCTGAAATTCCTGCCACGGTTTTGTAGGATCGTCTTTATGAGGTTTAGCATATCTTAAAGATCCATCAGCACCATACACCAATTCCGGAATCCCATCTCCATCAACGTCAATAAAATCTGTGATTTCAGATTGGACAGCCGGAAGGATTTTAAAACTTTCCCATCGGCGGGATTCACCCTTCGGATTGATAAAAAGAACAGCACTGGAAGGACTGGTTAAAATATCAGGCCAGCCATCCTTATTAAAATCATAAGAAAACTGAGTATTGGTGCTGGTAAACTCTTTGGAGGGACTTACTGCAATGGCAGGAAATATCTCCTTATGCTTGGTAAATTCAGGACCAAAATAAATATAAGGACCAGCGACAACATCCATATGGCCGTCCTTATTAAAATCGGCTGCATCAGCACCCCATGAATAATACATGTCACTAATGCGCTGTACTTTAAATCGTGGGGAAGATACCTCTGTAGGGTTTTCTCTAATAGAAATATCATTGGACATGATGTTTTTAAAGTGTACCTCCCCTGGGCCGGCAATGTACAAAGCTACAGGGCCATACCCACTTAATGCACGCTCGCCATCTATGGCACCTCCGACTTCTCTTGCATTATTAAGAAAAGACCTGATCACATTAACTTCCAAAAAAACCTCAATCTGATTCCATTCTCCAATAATAAAATCCGTGTTAGGCTTATAAATTGGTAATTCTAGTGGGGAAGGAGAGCTAGTCGGACCGACATTTACTTGTATGACTGGATTATTTTCCCCGCTTTCTGCTGGGGCTACCCTGTAGCGAATCCCACCTGCGTATCTTAATTTAACTCTCTCAACTTCCTTGCCCTGTGAATCAAAGGCAATACTATAAGGAGTCAGTTCCCCATTTTTTATTGATACTAAGACCCCATTGATCCTATCCCCATTTTTCTCAATCCTAAAAATTAAACCCGTTTCAACCTCGCCAAGATTTTTAATAGATGCTTGAAAAGCCAGATCTTGATACTGTTTATCCAGAAAAATCATGCCGCCGCTATTTCCACTATTGACGGTACCAACAATCTCTCCATCTCTCATCTTCCAATCGGCCTTTCCAAGTGTTTTAAACTTCTCTATACCAGATCCCGTCACCGTATAATCAGGAATAAAAGTTAAGGATTTTACATCCTTCAAGTGAGTGAATGATTGCGAATAACCTAAATTAGAAATTCCGATTAGCAGTAAGAATAGTATACTTTTTTTCATTTTTTAGGAATTAAGATTTTAAAGTTTTGTTTCAAAAAATATATTACAGTTAACCAATCAATTCTTACCTAGATGTATATTCTTAATATTGATCTTTATTGAGATAGGTTGGGATTACTTTGGCAAAGAAAATACGATGTATCCTCCTTTGGTTTCCTTAGATTCATTATTAGGAAGGCCATCACCCCGACCAAATTTCACAGGTGAAGTGGCTGTTACAACTAAAAATTGTCGCCCATTTACTTCATACATAGCGGGTAATCCTTCTGACCCTTTTGGCAATTGTGCGCTCCACAGTTCCTCTCCATTTTCCGCATCAAAGGCGTAAACTTTTCCGTCTTTTGCTGTAGAGAATACAATTCCAGTGGAAGTAATCACCATTCCGTTTCTTTGGGCGTCCAGCATACCGGTATTTTCAAAACCTTTTTTGCTTGCTTCCAGATCCTGGCCAAGTGCCCTTCTCCATTTAATGACTCCTTTATTCAAATCATAAGCGACCAGTTCAGACCATGGCGGTCCGATTACGAAAGGATAACCCAATCCATAACCTTGAAGATATAATCGCTCATGGGGAATAGATACACCTTCAGGATATTCAGCTCCAAACTTTCCTTCTACACCTACTACTATCCTTTTATCGAGTCCTCCCAAAACACCTCCCGATGCCACCACAGGACCTGAAGGTAAACCGGTGCTCTCTTCCTCCGTACCTGCTCGCATGCTGGCCCTTCTTGAACTACTTACTACATATTTATATAAATCTTCTACTTCACTATCCTTGAGAGCCGGAAAAGCCGGCATTTCACCTCGCCCTGAAGTAAGCACTTGTTTGAAATCGTTTAAATTTAGCCGGTTGTTTACCCCCAATAATGTCGGTGCGGATAGTCCTGCCAAATCCGCACCATGGCATGCCTGACAATTTTTGATATATACCACGGAATTTCCCAACCCCATGGATTTGGCTTCTTTTTCCTCAATTTCTGCCCTTGTTAACAGGCTGTCATAAAAAGAAGGTTTGTTAATGGCAATGATATACATCATGCCTTCCTTGGGATTGGATGCTGTATTCCCCCAATTCACTCCACCGACGGCCCCAGGCATAGAAAGCGTTTCTAATCTGTTTGAGAGTGGAGTAAACAAACCTTGTTGCATACTGCCTATTTTATTTTTCCAATAAACCTGTTCTTCTTCCGTCAAGAAAACAGTATTAATATCCTCCGCTGAAAATTTTTGTCGGGAAATTGGCGGCAATACGGTAGGAAAAGGCTGCGTCGGCCACGCCTCCTCACCAGGCACATGGCTGGCTGGCACCTTACGCTCTTCTATAGGCCATATGGGTTCTCCTGTGACTCTATCGAAAACAAAAAGGAATCCTTGCTTGGTAGCAGCGGCCACTATGTCAATTTTTTTACCATCATGATTTACCGTCAAAAGCTGTGGGGCAGAGGTAAGATCGTAATCAAACAAATCATGGTGGACCGTCTGAAAATGCCAAATACGCTCACCTGTCCGAGCATTTAAAGCAAGGAGACAGTTGCCATACAGGTTACTTCCCAGACGATCTGCTCCATAAAAATCATAAGTAGGCGAACCCAAAGGAAAATAAGCAATCCCCCGATCTTCATCCACTGAAATCTCACCCCATGTATTTACCCCTCCTATATATTTGTAGGCATCTTTTGGCCAAGTTTCATAACCAAATTCGCCGGGCTGGGGGATTGTACTGAATTTCCACGCAAGCTTCCCAGTGATGACATCAAAGGCACGGAGATAACCCGGCGTTGACATGTAGGATTCACCTGTCCCAGACCCAAGTATTAAAAGGTTTTCAAAGATTTTACCTGGTGTTCCAGACTGTACCCTGACAATTGACAATGGATCTCTTCCAAGTTCCTCTCTTAAATCCACTAATCCCTTGTCACCAAAAGTCAAAATTGATTTTCCTGTAACTGCGTCTATTTCTTGTAAATAATTATTGATCTGAAAAATCAACCTTCTGTCTTTTTTATCTGCACTTTCCCAATAATTAATGCCTCTTCTCGCTATGCCTGGCAAGTTGGCATGTATCCAGATTTCCTCTCCAGTGTCAGCGTTGAGTGCCACCAAAGAACTGTTTTTAGCCAATACATACATCACCCCATCAACAATGAGGGGATTGAATTCATATCTTTTGTTATCACCAGTAGGGTAAAACCAGGCAACTTTCAGGTCCTTTACATTTTCTTTTGTTATCTGATCCAATTCCATGTATTTGGACTGATCTGGCCCTCCTCCGTAATCCTTCCAAGTTAAATGTTGGTTTTTGGAATCAGTTGATGATGTGCAACCCCCCACTGCAAAAAATAGCATTCCCAATAAAAATGGAAGAAACGACAAAAATTCGTGCCTGTTTTCTTCTTTACAAACAACTAGCGTTTTTAAGTGAAGCGATTTCATAAAGATTATTTTGATTTTTTTATTTAAAGTCAGAAGCTGCGTTTGTCAATATTTTCGCAAAATGACTCCCTTAACCAGCCATATTCTAAGACAAACTCAATTCGACTGAGCGGGAATTTTCTTTCTTCCTGGTCACCATCGAAATTCAAAAACGGTAACTCATTGATACAGTAGATCAGCATTAGATTTAAAATCGAATGTGAAAACAGGCGAATTGAAAACTAGGAATATGAAAACAGAAGCAGCTAGCAATTAAGCCGCATTACCTTCATTCACGTATTTAAATTGTGAGGATAACTACGCGTGTATATCGTAATGAAGACCAGTAAAGTATAATCAGATTACAATTACCCTTTACTGGAGCAGTATCTGATATTTAGTATACTGGGTGACCGATCACCGCTATTAACAAAGCAAAGAAGAGAGGGTGGGTGGACTAAGCCCAAATCCCCCTCTATCTTCACTTCATTTCTAAAATTTAAAATCCAGGATTTTGAGTGATTACTCCTTTGCTTAAATTGATTTCAGATTGGGGAATAGGAAATATTTCATTTACTGTATCCTTAAACCCTGAACCTTTTGGAGTGGCGTATTTAGCTGCATAGGCACGCATTACAGCTCCCGCACGTTTTTGCCGTACCAATTCAAAAAATCTTTCGAATTCTTGGCCAAATTCTACCCTTTGTTCTTGCCAAATCAGTAATCTTAAGGCATTTTTATCTGTAGTGACAATATTAGGTAACACATTAACATTCCCTTCTCGAGCTCTTTTGCGCACATTATTTAGGGCCAACAACGCTTCTTGCGTCTTCCCATTTTCATTGGCGGCCTCTGCATACCATAAAAGCACTTTCCCTAATCGCATATAAATATCATCTCTTCCAGGCTGAAGGGCTCCACCAACTCTTTCAAATTCCGGAGCATAGTATTTTTTATTCAGATACCCAGTAGTACTGTTACCTACATTGGCGATCAAACCATCCGGCATAACGTCTCCATTTTTATATACAGTATGACCTAAGCGTGGATCACCAGGTTCAAAAGCATCAACAAAATCTTTAGTAGGGAGATTGAATCCCCAACCATTTCTGGCCCTACTTCCCATGACAATATTTAATTGATTGTTCAGAATTACTGGACCTTGATCATTTAAGAATTGAACCTGAAAGATATGTTCATTACTTGTCTCACCTGCTCTTAAAAACATGTTGTAATAACTAGTGGATAACTCATACACACCGGAGTTGATTACCTTCCCAAACCATTCTTCTGCTTTTGGAAAATTATCTAAATAAAGATAAACCTTACCCAAATAGGCCTGAGCGGCCCCTTTAGTTGCTCTTCCTCTGTCAGTAACTGCGTATTTGGCAGGCAAAACTTTTTCGGCATCTTCAAGATCTTTTATGATCTGGGCATAAACCTGAGCTTTTGGGGTACGAGTAAGACCCTTGGTATCGGTTTTAGTACTTAAAATCAAAGGTACATCACCAAAGGTTTTGACAAGATTGGTGTAATACCAGGCTCTTAAGAACTTAACCTCGGCAAGGTATTGGTTTTTTAAATTCTCATCCATGGGGATAGTAGGGATGTTTTCCAAAACCAGGTTTGCCCGTCGGATCCCTATGTATTGCGAAGACCATGCGAATCTGACGGCATCATTATCCGAAGGAATATTAAACAGTGAAACCTGCTGAGCATACAGTTGGTCAGAGCCAGACTCCCCTCCTTTCTCTGTATCATCAGAGGCCACATTTGCCAATACCCAATGCATAAAACCTGGCCCTGCATAGGTACAGCACCAGTTGTTTGCGGCAGCGGGCGTATAGGCCGCTGTTACTGCACTTGCTGCATCAAGAGGAGTCACATAGGCACTAGAGATGTCTATTACTCCTAGAGGTTCCTTTTCCAAAACTTCTACACAGCTGATTGCAACTATGCAGAAAATTGAAATCATAAAATAAATTATACGTTTCATAGTGTTATATAGTTAATGTGATCATTTTATATTGAATCAAATGGATGAGAACTATTACGTGGGATTAAAGTCCCAATTTAAAACCCACTGTATAGATTCTTGGCATTGGATAATTGGTTTCATCAATGCCGATGTAAAGTGGGTTTTCTGCACGGTTAGTTCCTAATTCTGGATCAAATCCTCGGTATTTGGTAAAGGTAAAGGCGTTTTGTACGGAGGAAAATACAGTAAGGCTTCTAACGTTCCCTAAGCTTTTTGGTATTTTATAAGATAGCTGGATGTTCCGAACTCTTAAATATGATCCGTCTTGAACATAATTTTCAGAAGACCTCATATTGTTATTGGGATCATTTGTATTCAGCCTTGGAACCTTATTACTAGTACCTGGACCTGTCCACCTATTGTCCCATATATGTCGGGAGTAATTAAAGAAATTGGCACCATCCATCCTGAAATTAAAAGCCATGTAGATATCATTGCCAGAAACCCCCTGAAGCTGAGTCTTCAAGTCAAAACCCTTATAGGAAAAGGACGAACTCAAGCCATATAAGAACTTAGGCCAGGGATTACCAATAACAGTTTGATCCAATGCATTGATAACCTTGTCTCCATTAAGATCAACAAATCTGACATCACCGGGACGCGTTCCAGTTGATTGAGTGGCATGCGCATTAATTTCCTCCTGATTTTGGAATATCCCGTCGGTTTTCCAACCCCAAAAAGATGCTATTGGACTGCCAATTTGGGTCACGTTAGCAAGACCTATGAAGCTGAGCTGTGTGAAAATAGAAGTACCGGCATTACTAAGTCTCGTGACCTCATTTTGGTTGTGGGAGATATTTCCAGTAATGTTATAAGTAAAGCCCCGTGCAGTGGTGTTTTCATAACCTAACATGAGTTCTATTCCCTTATTCACTACGTCCCCACCATTCACAAAAGGGGAAGTCTGAATTCCCGTGAAACTTGCCAATGGTACCCGCAACAACATATCGGAAGTTTTTTTCTGATACAAATCCAAGGAAGCTGTTACCTTGCCTTTAAAGCCCATAAAGTCAATACCAAAATTGGTTTCCTCTGTGGTTTCCCATTTTAGATCTGGATTACCCATACTGATAGGTGCCTGACCTCTAAAAACCCTTTGACTAGTTCCAAATGTATAGCTGATATTAGGTGTCACCAGATCTGCAAATGCATAATTGGGCAGGGAATTTTGGTTTCCTAAGGAACCCCATCCTCCTCTTAACATTAAATTATCAATCCAACTTGCGTCTTTTATGAAAGCTTCCTCAGACAATTTCCAACCCGCAGAAAAGCTGGGGAAATAACCGAATTTATTGTTTTCACCAAACCTGGATGAGCCATCAGCCCTGAAATTTATAGTAGTAAAATATTTTTTATTGTAGTTGTAATTAACCCGTCCCAAATAGGATAAAATACCCCACTCACCGCCTGATCCCTGCACGCTATTCCCTTGAGTATTCAAATCCAAATACCTTAAATTTGGATTATCAGTAGCATTCAGTGGCAAACCACCAGCAAAAGCAGATACAAATTTAGTATAGGATTCTTGGTTAGTTATCCCTGCCAAAAAATCAAAACTGTGCCTCCCTATTTCTTTTTGGTAAGTAAGGGTATTGGCCCAGCTGTGTTCACCGAATCGGGTAATATTTTCTCTAAGATTGGCTACTTCATTAAATATCTGTGGCGAAATCCTATAAGCGGGATTAAAAATACTGTTTTCAATTGTACCTAAGTTAAAATTGAACTGTGAACGGAAAATCAGGTCTTTGGCAAGGGTAATGTCCGCGTACATGTTTCCATTAACTACTGGACGGCGTGTATCATCATTCTGGAATTCGATAGAAGCCAACGGATTGTTTGAATTGAGGGAAGTAGGTGAATATCCCCAATTACCGTCAGCCATTCTTACTGGAATTTCAGGATTTGCGGTCAGAACGTTACCCAAGGTGGATCCAAAAGAAAATTCAGATAAACGCTCAAACTTAGAAATACTTGCCGATATATTTTGTCCGATACGGATTGATTTGGTGATGTCATGCGATGAATTGATCCTTAAATTCACCCGATCAAATGAAGATCCTTTCAAAATACCATCTTGACTCAAATACCCAGCTGAAAAGAAATAGCGACTAGATTCACTTCCACCACTGGCTGAAACCGAAACATCTGTCATAGGTGCTATCTGAAAAACCTCCTTTTGCCAGTTGGTTCCTTCTCCTAATGCATCAGGATTAGGATAAAGGGGTTTTTGACCCGCATTCACTAACCCCTCATTATACAAAATCGCGTATTCCCTAGCATTTGTAACGGGAAACTCTTTCTGAATTTGTTGCCATCCTTGGGAAAAATTGACGTCCAATTGCGATTTTCCGGCCTTTCCCTGTTTTGTGGTAATCAAAATCACACCATTGGCACCCTGGGCACCATAAATAGCAGCGGCACTCGCGCTTTTTAAAACCTGTATGCTTTCTATTTGCTCTGGTACTAAATCCAATGGGTTGGCATTGGGATTTCCGTCTACTACATACAATGGTTCGGCACTGTTTACCGTACCTGTCCCCCTTATACGGATCAGAAGCCCGGAACCTGGCGCTCCTGAATTTTGTGAAACCTGAAGCCCCGCCACTTTACCCTGCAAAGCTTGCCCCACCTGAATAATAGGCTCATCTTCAAATTCTTTGGCACCCACCATTCCGATGGCACCGGTGATATCACTCCTTTTTTGAGTTCCATATCCCATGACCACCACCTCCTCCAAAGCAGAAATATCCTCCTCCAGAGTTACATTGATAATACTTTTACCAGCAATCGCAACTCTTGTAGGGCTAAAACCAACAAAAGAAAAAACCAATGTGGAACCCTCATCAACATTTAAGTTGTAATTCCCATCAATATCTGTTACGGTTCCTATACCAGTTCCGGGTACCGATACCGTTACTCCAGGTATAGGGATACCCTTGTTATCCACTACTGTTCCTTTAACAGGAACGTCAACTACCAAATTCTGAATCTCAGGACTACGACTTTTTTCATTCCGTCTTACAATAATATTATTATTTACCTGCTTAAATCTTATTTCGGATACTATGGAAATTCTATTTAAGAGATCCAATAACGTAATTTCATTTTCTTCGAATGTGAATAATGTCCCGACAGAGAGTATCGACCTATCGTAAACAAATTTATAATCTGTTTTTTTCTCTATTTCACCAAATAAGGCTGCGACATTTACTCCTTTAAGATTTAAACTTAAACTTTCACCTTGCTGATTATTATAGCTATTGAAAATCAAATAATTACTAGACAAGGATTCATTTTTAGAAAATAAGTTCCCTGAAATGCATAGAAATGCTATCAACGCAAATATTTTATTCCGTACAACACTATGAAGTAGACTAGGGTTTTTTTTCATGACTTTGGGTTTAGTGGTTTAAAATATTATATAAACGATTTTAATTGAGAAATCTTTATTAAGAGTATTAAAATAAATTTTACAATTTAAACAAGTTGATTAGTTCAATATCAGCTGCCTTTTTTTATATCATTTTAATTTTAAGGTTATATTTTTTCCCTGAATATCATATTCTAAATCATAGACAAAATTTAAGCTTGCCAAAATATCTTCTAATCTTTCATTTTGATAGCGACCGTTAATCATCCAGGTTTTAGACGGTTTCCCGTGAATCTGAAAATCTACTCCATACCATCTTTCTAATTGAGTGATCAATTCCTCAAAACCAGCATCTTTAAATAGTATGATGCCATCTTTCCATGCTAATGTCCTTTGAACATCAAATTTTTCAACTCTAGTCTCAAGAGTATTTTTATTGTAGATCAATTCTTGTCCGGGTGATAAATAAATTAATTCCTGTTCACCGGTATCATTGTATTTTTTTATTTTCACTTTGCCAGAAACCAAAGAAACATTTGTGACATCTTCCATCTCAAATGAATTAATATTAAAACTTGTACCAAGAACTTGTATTTCAATGTCGTTTGCCTTTACAATGAAGGGTAAAGTATCATTATGTACTACCTCAAAAAATGCTTCTCCTATTAATTCTACCTTCCTTGAACTCCCTTCAAAGGCCACGGGAAATTTCAACTGGCTTTCATAATTAAGGTTTACTGCAGTGCCATCTGGTAAAATCACTTTTGATTTTCTTCCTCTTGGATTTTCGATCGTTCTCCATTCAGTTGTTGCTAGAGGAATTTTTTCCGTCTTTAGGGTAAAGAATCTCGTCTCAGTAAATAGGGCGGCAAGCATCACAATTGCCAATATTGCTGCATACTTAACCCACTGAAGATTTTTTAAATTAATGCCCTTACTTTTTGAAATAGGAGATATACTAATTCTCTGATCTTCGTTTTTAATTATTTTTCCTAAAAGAATATCTAATTGATCTGGGGATAACTTTTTGCTTTTAAAGCGAAGTCTTTCAATAAATTCTCTTGCTTTTAATACCTCCTTGATATTTTCAGGATGTTTTTCCATCCATTTCTTCCAGAATAAGGATCTTTCATCATTAGGTTCTGATACCCAGTCTCGGAAATCATTATTGGATATTAAAAAGAAAAATATTTTAGTTCTGTCTGTATTCACTTCCTATTTGGTTTTATACTTATAAGAGGGAAAAAAATATGTTTTGATACCGGCTTAAATAATTAATAAATCTTTTTTGTGAAAAAAAGTAATAAACAGGGGGAGGGCATCAATTATAACTGCCAAAAAAAACCAGGATAAAATAAGGTGATCGACACTAAAGCTAAACTTTAGAAAAAAAATTAGGATTCAAAATCAGAAATGTCTGACTAAAAAAATAAAAAAATTATCCGCAATCATATCAGTCACCTGAATTCCTTTGCACTTTAAGACCGAAGACCGAGCAGGTATGAAATTTCAATTATTCGGGAAATTCGATGTCATCAAAGGTCACATAGTTATCAAAGGAAGTAGAAGGGGCAAAGAAACAGATCACCTTCATTTCGGTATCCCCCGTGTTTTTTAACATGTGAATTTTTCCTTGTTCAAATAGTATTGCTGACCCAGACCTAACATCACCTACCTCATTTTCTATCATTACCTTTCCCGAACCTGTAATGATATAGATCAATTCCTCACTTTTAGGATGTGAATGTGCTGGTCTTACTATTTCACCAGGGAGTACTCTTATGATACAAACAGAAAGGTTCTTCGGTTCTAAAGACTCCTCATTGGCCAGCCAACGCATATACCTTCCTGGAAGATTAATTTCAGGAACATTACTTTCATGGATGATTTTCATTTTTTTCTGTTAAGGTTTGGAAAATTAGTTCACTCAGTTTTTTTGCGCTTAATTCATAATGGGAAGCCAATTCGGAATAGGTACCAGAATGGATATAATGCATTCCTTCCTTGGAGGATAAGTTGATGGGGAAAAGGTTTTGGGTCTGAATATTGGGGATTTTGGAAAAAAGCACTTTTCTGATATTGGTCCACAGGTAGCCATTGTTTTGTTCGGCAATAAATACAGGTTTTCCAGAGTGGTACACTTCCAAAATTGAAGCCTCGTCAATTGAAGCCATGTCAATCACCGTCAATGAAATGCCTTTCCCCAGAAGTAATTCCCGTGTTTCGAGTGCTTCAAAAACACCCCTACCAGTACTTATAATAAAGGCCTCGTTTTCTTCTTCAAGAAAAAATCTGCATGCTTTTCCAAATTCAAAAACATAATCCTTTTCATAAATCACCTTGGCTGAAGCCCGCAAAATCCTAAGGTAAATTATGCCTTTGTTGCCATCGGCTATCCATTTCATAATAGCCAATAACTGCTGGGGACAAGACACATTAATAATTTTCACGTGTGCTGCTTCGTTGAGCAGAAGGGCGTCATCATTTCCCATGTGAGTGGCACCGTTGGATTGGGTTTCCAGATCAGCGGCAGTTGCTACCATCGTAAGATCTATTCCGTGGCCTTCCGACAACCATCCCTTGGCGGCAATTACTTCCAGTCTTTCCTGGTGTCCCACCGCAATCCTTCTAAGTACTTTCCAATCGTAAAACGGGCAAAAAGTACTTATCCAAACGTTGGATCCAAGTATGGCAAGAGCCTCTCCTATAAGCATCATGTTGGCTTCTGCAACTCCAACATTTAATGCTCTTGCTTTGTCTACGAATCCTACCCCGGATTGAAGCCCACTGGTTGAAGCAAGGTCTGAGTCCACGGAAAATATTCTGTTGTCCAAAGCCATTATTTTCATGGTGCTCTCGATTATTTTATGAGCATCATAATTTTTCCCTAGTTCTAAATGTGGTAAAGCGCTCTGATCGTAGTTTACTTGTTTATTCCTTGTGGGGGCTTTCAATACCTTGTTCGGAGTGGGCAAACTGCTGACGCAAAAAGCATTGGAGTTATTTATTTCAATTGCAAACCCCATACTTTTAGCATGTCGATCAATTATCGCACCTATCTCCTCATATTTATCAACTCGTAGAATTGTGTTATAAAAATCACAAAAGCCTTTTTCCCTATTGGACCGTTGCTGTTTTTGAAGATTGGATTCCTGATCCAATAATTCCATATTTAGGGAGGCTTTATGGTTATTCATATAATCAGAAAAACCTCCATGACCTTTTGTTGATTTACAGATGATTACAGTTGGCCTTCCGTCCCTCTTCCCATACTTGAATTCCAGCAATGCATCGTAAACAGTAGTGTATTTTGAAGCATCCACTTTAAAAACTCTCCAGCCAAAGCTGGTAAATGCTGCTTCCATGTCATGATGAGGGAAATGCAGATTAGATACATTATCCAATTGACCCCCGTTATTGTCTACTAGAACACAGAAATTTTCAAGTTTTTTGAAACCTGAATACATTATGGTCTCCCACATGATTCCTTCTTGTAATTCTCCATCCCCGGTTAACGCATACACATCAAATTTTGGGGAATTTTGTCCTGCAATGGCAAAGCCCTGAGCCACTCCCATTCCTTGACCCATTGGTCCCGTTGCAAGTTGTACTCCCGGTAATAGTGGCCCTGGATGACCGTTCAAAATACTAGAAATGGAACGTGAGTTTTCTAGGAGAGATTTTTCAAAATACCCTAAATCCGAATATATTGACGCTAAGGTGGCCACCGCATGCCCTTTACTCAAAACAAAAAGATCTTGATTACTTGCGGTAGGTTGCTCGATATTAAGGTCAATGATGCCGCCATAAAACAAACTGACCATCGGAACAACCGCCGAAAATGAGCCTCCGATGTGGATAGCTTTATCCACAGCATGGCGGCATTGATGGAGATTCAATAGGCGAATATCGTTGTCTTTAATCTCAAGCAGTTGGGCAATACCTTTATTGATTAGGGATTTTCTATCTTCTAAATAAATCAAAGCAAATAAAATTTAAGTTTGTAAGGTTTTATTGATAGTGTAGTATTCTTACTACTTCTATTTTTTAATAATACTATTTATAAAATAGACCAACCCCCATCGACGAAGTAAGTAGCACCCGTTACGAAAGAAGCTTCTTCGGATGCTAGAAAATACATTACATTGGCCACTTCCTCAGAAGTTCCCATTCGATTAAATACACTTTTAGAACCTAAAAATCGTTCCGTTTCTGCTGGATCTGGAGAGTCATTGATCGAACCCCTCAATAATGGAGTATCAATTGCACCGGGTGCCACACAATTGACACGGATATGATGAGCTGCAAGATCAAATGCCATGCTTCTGGTAAGAGTATCTATGGCTCCTTTGGAAGAAGAATAGGCTGCACGCTCCCCAACTGTCCGGTAACCAAGAATTGAACCAGTATTGATTATTGCACCCTTTCCTTGTTCAATTATTAATGGGGTAAAAGAATTGGTCATGTAATAAATCCCCTTAAGGTTGATAGCATACAATCTTTCCCAATCTTCCTCACTGCATTGTAAAATGCTGCCTCTCACTTCCAATCCTGCATTATTAATAAGAACATCTGCTCTGCCAAACCTAGCTTTGGTGATCTCGGCGGCATTTTGTACCTGTTCTTTATTGGAAATATCGCAAAGGCAGAATATGGCATCTACACCCATGCTTCTGATTTTTTTTGCTGCTTCCTCCCCCTTTTCTTTATCAATATCAATTATGACAACATTAAAATCGTTTTTCGCAAATTTAATAGCAGCAGCTAGTCCTAAGCCGGATCCTCCTCCGCTAACAATCATTACCTTCTTTTCCATTTTTCTTTTTTTTTAAAACATTACAATTTTCCTAAAATCCATTTGGTTTTATGGCGACTTTAATTGCACCATCCTGCCTCTTTTCAAAGATGTCCAGAGCCTTTCCAAATTCCTTTAAAGAAAAACGATGTGTCATCAAAGATTTAAGATCTATTCGATTATTTGTCAATAGTTCAATTGTTGCCTTGGCAGTATTTGGATTAGCCCTGTTTCCCACTAGTTCTACCTCATCCAAAACCATTCTTTTTATAGGAAGGGACGGATTTGAATGCGGAATACCGACCACTGAAACCACACCACCTTTAGCAGCTGCTAAACAAGCTTGAGTAATTGATTTTTCAGTTCCTGCACATTCAAGTACCGCAGGAACCCCCCTTCCATTGGTTAGTTCTTTTACTTTTTCCAATACATCTTCTTTATGGTAATCAATGATTAGAGCTCCTAATTCACCTGCCTTTTTAAGACGATCACCACTTCCGGCAGCAAAAATTCTACCTGCACCCAATGCTTTTGCACATAATATTGCCATAAGTCCCTGTGGTCCTGTGCCTAGGATAAGAACGTCATCCCCAGGTTGCATTTTGGAGCGCTTAACGGTATAAAGTGCTATACTCAAGGGATCCACACAAGCGGCATATTCCAGTGGCATGGAATCTGGAATTTTAAAAATACTTTTTACTGAGGTCCTCATAAATTGGGCATAAGCTCCGGGGGTATAATGCCCATATTGTCTATGCCCACGTTCTTCATGTCCATAATTAAGGCAAATGTTATACCTGCCTTTTATGCACATTTCACAATATCCGCATCCGCAATGGGAGATACCGCAAACACGGTCTCCTTCATTCCATCCCAAATTGTATGCTTTTTTACCGGTTTCTACTACTGTACCCGACCATTCATGTCCGGGGACAAAAGGAAAGGCTGTTGGCCAAAAATCTGGAAAATCCCCTGCAATGATATGTGGATCAGTTCCACAAATAAAAATGGTATCCACCTTACATATCACCTCGTCATCATCCGGAACAGGTACTTGAATGGATTCAATTGCAAAATCTCTGACTCCCTTGAGAACCAAGGCGTCCATTTGTTTAGGTAACTGCATGATTATTTATATCTGTTGTTTTAAACTCTTTTTGGGAACAATAGCCACACCTCTAAATGGTGATCCGGATCCATCTTTTATTTTGAGTGGTAATCCAATAAACCAAAATTCATGAGCTGGAATCATATCTACTTGCGCAAGATTTTCCATATTAAGAATTTCTCGTTCCCGGCAAACAATATGGGCCGGCTGCTCCTTTACTACAGCGACTTCATGATGACTATCGATACTTGGTGCATCAGCTCCAATACTTATTGCTCCCAAATCGTTTAGGTATTCCATTGCAGACCTGTCTAAACCTGGGTAGCCCTTAATATAATTGTAAGGTTCTTTCCATTTTTTATACCATCCAGTATAGTACAGGACTACTGATTGTGGTTGAATGGTCACTCCTATTTTTAGGATTGCCATTTCAATATCTTCACGGGTAATATAGCTGCTGGGATCTTTATGAGAAAAATCAAACCATACTCCAGGTGCCATAAACCACTCCAACGGTAGTTGATGAACAGCTCTCGCGTCCACCTCATTGACCACATGATTGATAGCATCCACATGCGTATTAGAATGGTCGCACATGGTAAACCCTACTACCTTATAGGAGTAAGGGGGCTTAGTGAGACCCATTTTCTGAGTTTCTTCATGGGACAAATGATTCCAAATCAAGGTTCGCTGATGACCTATGAAGGTTGGATCATCCTCGCTGATTGTATGGCTTAGGTCTGTAACCACACAATCCATTCCTAAAAAATTAATCGTCGTCTGTAATCTGAAAGGAGGACAAAATGCTAGTTTTGACATTGAATTATATATTAATTCTGTATTGATTAAATTTTATTGTGTCAATTACTTTTTTGTGGATGTTCCAGAAAATATTAGATGGAATTTTACAAATGAGTAGTTACATCAGCTGTATCCTCCGCTTACTAAGTCTCGTATTCTGAAGCATTTAAAATTTTCTTGACCACTCTTTAGGCCATCTCTCGATTACTACTTTTGTCTGAGTGAAAAACTCAATAGCATGACGTCCTTGCCCATGTAGATCTCCAAAAAAACTCTCATTCCATCCACTAAAGGGGAATTGAGCCATAGGTGCAGCTACGCCTATATTTATACCAATATTACCTGCATTTGCCTCATTCCTGAATTTTCGGGCATTGGATCCGCTGCTAGTAAATAAACAGGCCATGTTTCCATAACGGCCACTGTTAATGAAATCTAGAGCCGAGTCCACTGAATCAAGTTCAATCAACCCCATCACTGGTCCGAAAATTTCAGTAGTAACGATTTCCCCGTTTAAAGGCAATCCTTCCAAAATTGTCGGGCCAATAAAATTCCCTTTTTCAAATCCTTTAATTTTGGTATTTCGTCCATCAAGCAAAATATTTGCCCCTTCATTGATGCCTTTTTGAATCAGGTGATTTACTCTTGATTGGCTTTCACTTGTTATTAAAGGTCCCATTTCTATATTTTCATCCAACCCATAGCCGGTCGACCTCGCCTTGGCGGACTCGTAAAGTGCATCTTTAATTTTTCCGTTATCACCTACTGTAATAACATTTGAAGCTGCAAGACAGCGTTGGCCTGCACAGCCAAATACACTATCTGTAATGATCTGGGCTGACATTTCAATATCTGCGTCAGGTAAGATAATAACCGGATTTTTTGCTCCACCTTGAGCCTGAATCCTTTTTCCATTGGTAGCACCTCTTGAGTAAATATATTTTGCTACCTGAGTTGAACCCACAAAACTGATCGCTTTTACTTTTGGATGATCTAAAAGTGCATCAACTGTATCTTTTCCACCATGTACCAAGTTGATCACTCCTTTAGGCAGATCTAATTGGTCAATCAGATGGAAAATTTTCATCATGGTCAAAGGAACCTTTTCCGATGGCTTAATGATAAAGGTATTGCCACAGGCAATTGCGTAGGGCAGAAACCAAAAAGGAATCATAGCAGGAAAATTAAAGGGGGCTATGCAAGCACATACTCCCAAAGGTTGGCGAATCATGAACTCGTCAATCCCTGTTGCAATATTTTCGGAAAACTCACTTTGGATTAGGCTGGGTGTACCGCAGGCAACTTCTACATTTTCTATTGCCCGTAGTACCTCTCCTCTGGATTCTGCAAGTGTTTTGCCGCATTCCATCGTTATTGTCCTGGCAATGTCCTCTGAATTTTCTTCCAATAACTGCTTGAGTTTATACAGGGGTTGGACCCTTCTCATTACGGGAATCTTACTCCATGATATAAAAGCTTTTGAAGCTATTTCTACTGCTGAAGTAACATCAGAAAACGTATTTTTACCATGTGGAACTTTCCCGAGAATTTCCTGTGTAGCAGGATTAATTACTGCAATTGAATCAGATTCGATACTTTTTATCCAATCACCATCAATGTAATTTTTTAAAATCTCCATAATTAATTTATAGCCACAAGTATTTAAACAAAATATATTATTGAAAAACTCAATAATTTTTCAATTCTTATTATTAAAAAAAATCTATTTCGGAAGTAATCACTTAAACAATTAAACCGGGTATTTAATAAAATTTTAGGGAATAAGAATAAAAATTAAAATCTTACTTTTTTAGTTTTAAACATTAAATCTATAACCCTGCTTTGCCAGAAAGTCCCTAGAAATTTTGGCGGCTTCGAAGGCTGTGAATCGAGGTTCTATTTTTTTGTCATAATCTAATTCAAACATAATCCCTCCGGCCATTTTCTCTCTTCCATTTTCTAATAATTTCATGATTTTTTCCAGTTTTACTTTTCCAACTCCCAGTGGAGCGTAACCCAAATAACCATTGTCTCCACCTTCATAATCCTTGAGGTGAACATGTTCAATTAATGGCATAAAATCCTTAACAATTTTAACTGGATCTGCGCCTCCTTTTTGCAATTGGCCTACGTCTGGGCCAAATTTCATGTAATCAGTTTTAACATTTTCTAAAACAAAATATACCTCTTCACTGGTCTCAATAGGGGTTCCCGTATGTGGGTGTAGTGCACAGATAAGCCCTTGATCAGTAATTGCTTGGGCATATTCATTCATTGAATCGATCATATTTTTTCTATGCTTTCGATAATCAAATCCTTTTCTGTCCACTCCAGAAGGACACCATTCAATCACCTTTCCGCCACTCTTTTTTAGAAGTTTAGACCAACGAATCAATTTTTCAACTTCCCCTTTTCTTTTGGTAGGATCAAGAATATCCGTCGAACAAAAGGCCGATAAAATAGGGACGCCGTGTTTTTCAACTACCTCACTGAAGCCACCGCGTTTGTTTTCCCATTCCTCGATTACTTGCCCAAAGGTTTCAAAGGAGTGGAAACCCAGCTTGGCAATGTCGGCTAGAGCAGATTCAAGATTGTCAGCCCCATACCCCCAAAGAATGAAGGTCGCACCCAAATTGAATTTTTCAGAAGCTTTAGAAAAAGCAAATGCAGGGCTCAAGATTGTAGCTGCGCCTGCTAATCCAACAACTTTTACAAATTCTCTTCGATTGATTTGGTTAAAGTTTTCCATATTTTTTATTTCGTAAAAGTGACTATGCCTACCCCACTAAGTAATAAGAGTGCTCCAAGAACCTTTGTCAAAGTAATGGGTTCGACTGGGGACCCTAAAATGCCAAAATGGGAAAATAACATTCCAGTAATAATTTGACCTGCAATCATCAAAATAAATGCAGGCCCTGCTCCAATTTGAGGGATAATCCAAGCAATTCCGAAAACTAATAACCCCCCCATTGCACCGGCAGTCAATAACCAAATAGGAACGTCTTTTATTCGGTTGAAGACCTCTGTTTCCCAAGATGTTAATCCAATTATTACTGCTGTAACACCGCCAATTATCCAAAACAATGCATTTCCCATTTTTGGATTTTTAAGTATAATTCCAACTTGTGCATTCATCGTCAAATGCAAGGCTAGAACAACCCCAATTAATAACATAAGAGCAAAAAGGTGAATTTTCATAATGGTGAATTATTAGGTGGAAGTTTAATAACTATTTTTTTGATGTAAGAAACCTATGGATTTAAGAATTGAATTTCACTTCACTACTTGTTAGTTATCCTTGTAAGGGAGAAAAAGATGAAATGATACCGATGATTTTATTTTTACTGATTATTTGCAATCATACCAGTAAGGATAAATGGCAGCAATAATTAGCCTTTCAAAGAGTTTTTCACCGAAGCACCCTCTGTTAAGCTTGTAATAATTCTCGTCTAGGTTGTCCTGCCTCATACGTTCACTTATCATGTGGTACGTCTGAAGGTGTTTCTTTTAAGTTGGTGATGGCGATACGAACCCATCTGAGTGGGTGGAAAGTCAGAAATGGGGCGCGCAATGGAAAACTCCTAAATCTGTCTTATGGCTATGGAAAAGTGTTTGTGGTTCCTTTTGAAAAAATTGGGGATCAAGTTCAGGGAGGAATTTTTGAGTTGCCCATCCCAAGATTTTCCACCGGTGTGATGCGAGGCAGATTTAATCCCGGGGATGGACAATTGTACCTAGCTGGACTGTCGGCATTGGGCTCTACCCAGCCTCAGTTGGGGGGGACTGTATCGAATCAGAAAGGCAGATCAGCTGATGGTCATTCCGGTGGGAAGCAAAACCCCTTGATTGGAAGTTAATAGGATAAAGTTCTTTCAAGAATAAATTTGGACTGGGCAGTTGAATTGAAGGTTTCGTTATTCTCTTCTAGCGCTTACAAAAAATACCTATTTTTGATTATGACTGTTACCTTTCTACTATTCCTTCTGTTGATCATTTGGAGCATTCCAAGCACCCATTACCGAAGTAAGTTTCGGAAAATTGTATACCAAACTGAGGATTGGAAAATAAACATTAGGCCTCTTTTCAAAAAGGAGATCATCGCATTATTCGGCAACATGTATCCTGAGAATACGACTTACCTCAAAACAAGAAATTTCTACCGCATCTATTTAGCGGTTTATCTGGTTTATTTCTCATTTACCAGGTTGTCAAAAGCACGAGTTAGCAGTCCCATCTGATGGCCATTTAGAAATCTTGAACTCCCATGAAGCAAGCAGTACTTAATCTATTTTTTGCCTTAATCGCCTTTATCCTGGTGTATGGCATTGCGCTGTTGACTGGGCTACCAGTGATACAGGAAGCTGTATTAATTGCCTTTCTGATTCAATGGATTTGCTTTCTTCCTGCTTATTTTTTTCAAACCGAAAAATTTTATGACCTCGCGGGAAGCTGCACCTATTTATTTATGGTGGGCTTTGTAAGCTATCAAAGTTATTCTTCACTCAATATCAATACCGCGAGCATGCTGTTGGCATCTTGCATATCACTTTGGGCCATCCGATTAGGCAGCTTCTTATTCTTAAGAATTCATCGAGCTAAAGAAGATAAAAGATTTAGAGACATTAAGCCCGCTGCCACTGGATTTTTTATGGCCTGGACTTTACAAGGGATGTGGGTTTGTTTGTGTTCCATGTGCGACCTAACAGCCATCGCAAGCCAAAATGGGGTACTTCAAAATGGATTTTTTTATGGTGGATTGCTGGTATTTGGGATCGGTTTCAGCTTGAACTATTTTGTTGTTGCTGAAATTTTGATTGGATTTTTTCCAGTAATTGGATTGGCCATAGGAGGTCAATCCACAGAAGATGATACTGAGGGTGAAGAGTATTTTTTTCATGGACAAGCCTGATGAACTAGATGAGGTAAACACGGTTTTTTATCCTTCCGATTGGAGAAATACACTAATCAGTCGAATTGATATTCAATTAAAGGAATTAAAGAATAGGTTCGCTTGATTCAGAAAAATAGCGACTTTGATTTTGCAGGATTTGAGGTAAACTTTTCGGATTTGAGGGATGCTATTTTTTAGCGTACTCGTGTAAGGACCAAAAAATGTAAATTTCATTTTTAGTGGGTATTGCCACTTTTTTTTACCAAAGTGCTGCAATTGCATGAATTAAAAAGAACGAGGCCCTGACTTTTGGAAAAACAAAAAGGCAGCTCGAATGGATCAGTTTACTCCCCTAAAAAATAAGTATGCAACACTAATTTCTTGTATCTGTAACCTAAATCAAGGTGAGAAAAATTACTGAATTCACATCTGAGAAAGTCTAATTACCTAGTCACTAAACTAAAAAAATTAAAAGTCTATAAAAAAAGTAGACAATTCATTTGTTTTATGAAAGTCCTGTAGTTTATTTGTCACACTATGAGCTTACAACTAGGAGATATCGCACCGGACTTTACCGCAGAAAGCACCCTTGGAACCATTCGATTCCATGAATACCTTGGCACTAGCTGGGGGGTTCTCTTTTCACACCCTGCTGATTTTACACCCGTCTGTACCACAGAATTGGGTCGTACGGCAGGATTGCAGGAGGAATTTGAAAAACGAAATGTCAAAGTCTTGGCTTTGAGTGTAGATCCACTGGACAAACATTTTGAATGGATCAAAGACATCAATGAAACACAACACGTAACTGTTGGCTTTCCCATCCTAGCTAATCCAGACAAGTCCATCGCGAATGCCTATGGCATGATCCATCCCAATGCTTCGGAAACCTTTACGGTCCGCTCCCTTTTCATTATTGGACCCGACAAGAAAATTAAATTAACGATTACCTATCCCGCATCCACTGGGCGAAATTTTGTGGAAGTATTGCGGGTGATTGATTCCTTACAGTTGACTGCTAACTTCAGTGTAGCCACACCAGCCAATTGGGTAAATGGAGAAGATGTAATTGTGGTACCGGCCGTTAAAACCGAAGATGCGCTGATCAAATTCCCGAAAGGGTTGAAGATTGTGAAGCCCTACCTGCGCTATACGCCACAGCCTAACGATTGATTTGGTCTTCTGCTAAGATCAACTAATCTATTTTAGCAAGATCATTCACGGTTTTGGAACCTAAGACCTTCAGGGTGGCATCTCGCACCGCCACCATGGTGGCGTGTAAACCGCAATTTTTCTCATCGCAATTTTCGCAGCGCTCGTAAAAATTCAGGCTAGCACAGGGCAACATGGCAATGGGTCCCTCGATGTTCCGAATGATCTTTGCCAGTGGCGTATGAATTGCCTCTTGATTGATAAAATAGCCTCCACCTTTCCCCTTTTTGCTGCTCAAAACCTCCATCTTCTTGAGTTCAAGAAGAATATTTTCCAAAAATTTTAAAGGTATTTGCTTCTCACTCGCAATCTGGGCAATGAGTATAGGCCCCTCCGTCTTGTGTTCAATGAGGTATTGAAGAGCCTGCAAAGCATATTGGGTTTTCTTATTGAGCATTGAACTATTTTCTGAATAACGAGTACAAGTTACAAGAAAAAGTTCAATGCTCTCTTGGCCTTAATTCAATTTGGCAAAGGCTTGTTCAAAGTCATTTTTGATGTCCTCGATGTGCTCGAGACCCACACTAATCCGAATCAAATTTGGAAGTACTCCAGATTGTTTTTGCTCCGCTTCCGAAAGTTGCTCGTGCGTAGTAGAAGCGGGATGAATGGCCAGCGTTTTGGCATCTCCTACATTGGCCAAATGACTTACCAATTGCAGGGAGTTGATAAATTTCTTTCCATTCTCAGCTCCACCCTTAATTCCAAATTGCAATACGCCTCCAAATCCATTTTGCAAATACTTTTTGGCAAGTTGGTGATAGGGACTAGATGCTAAGCCTGGATAATAAACAAAGTCCACGGAAGGGTGGTTTTCGAGCCAAGTAGCAAGGGTAAGGGCATTCTCTGCATGCCGATGAACTCGAAGCGAAAGTGTCTCGAGTCCTTGGAGCAATAAAAATGAATTAAATGGGCTCAGCGAGGGTCCAAAGTCCCGCAA
>CAMDDG010000032.1 GCA_945890895.1 Chitinophaga pinensis
GTAATTATAATAGGTAGTCACATTTTGTCACATGAGTCACATTCCTTGTAAACACAGGGGTTTTCGCGGATTGAATTTCTAAAAATGATGGATACTTGGCTCAAAAAAGTATATAAAGTGAAGGCATCTTATGAGTAGAATTCAAGAAATTGGTGTTAAAAATTAGCCATATACTCGATAATCAAGTTGAATGTTCAATGGCAATTATTTATAGTAATAGTCCTGGGGTAACGCAATATTCTAAGTAATGCGTAACTTTGGTATATGATTAGAATGGTGATTTGTCGTTCGTTAGTATTATTTACATTGATTTTTAACCTTCCCGTTTTTGGAAAGTTAAGTACTCCTGTAATTTTTTCACCTGCGAATAATTCGAGTAATGTTCCAACTGGAATTAAACTGGAGGTAGAATCACAAAGTGTGGTTAAATATGCATTTGAATATGCAGAAAGTGCATCCATGAAAAATGCGATTCGAGTTGAAGTGGCTAGAGACAATTACTATACGCGCGCATGGTTGAATAAGTTGAAATTAAGTACTACGTATTATTGGAGAGTAAAGTCGATTACTGCAAATGATTCATCGGATTGGACAGCAACCTATAATTTCAAAACAACCGCGGTGCTACAGCGTTATGGTCCCACTCAAAACTTCGCAAAGAACAATGCATCCTTTGCCAATGTGTCTTGCTATCGTGTTGCGGGAATTGATACTTTCGAATTTCAATATGATACCAGTAATAAGTTTGATTCAAAAAACAAAAGATCCGTAATTATACCCGATACGTTTAAGTGGTTTTATATACAAAATTCTCCACGAGACTTCAATTATGGGGATACCATCTATTGGAGGGTTAGAGGAATTTCAGGCAATTCTGTTAAGTGGAGTGATACTGGTTCCTTCGTAATTTTCGATACCATCACACCCAAGTATCCTACTACTGCTTTTTTACAGGATGTTAAAATTAGCTTCGAATTTACTGGTGTTTATTATAAGGAAGCATTTCAAGTACAGATTGATACCAATCGCAATTTTAATTCTCCACTACTCATAGATACCATTGCAGCCGATGGAACAAAACAGTTCGAATCCGAACCGTTTTCTATTGGCAATTTGAACTATGAAACCTATTATTACTATCGGGTTCGAGCGGTCAACAACCATTACACTTCCCGATGGAGTTACAGCGCATTTACAACTAAAGGCTATGCCAACGACATTATCATTGCGGAAAACAATGCCGATCCCATGGTAACAATTTCTGTTAGAACAAAAATAGGAGGCACCGAAGCGTATGAAATTCAATTGGATACTACTTCGAGTTTTAACAGTCCCGAAAAGCAAGTGTTCTTTAGTAAAAGTGGAACGGATACGGCCCACGATTTGTTTTTTGGAAAATTGTACTATGCCCGAGCTCGACCGGTGCATGTTAAGGATTCCGGACTTTGGTCGCGCATTCGGCTTATCAATATTATAAAATATCCATACACCCAATATCCATATCCCAGTTCGGTGGTTCAAATTACGGATAGCCTACAATTTGCAACTAGAACAGGAATGGATGGGTTTCAAATTCAAGTCACTTCCAACAATGGATTCGATCAGGGACTTTTTTTGGATACCGTAATTTCCAATTTTAAATTTAATTCATCTCATTTAATAAAGGGACTTTTATTTCGATTCAACACGAATTATTTGTGGCGGATTCGGGCTTGGCACGAACGAGATACTTCGGATTGGAGTATTCCATCGAAGTTTAGTACGGTAATTTCTCCAAAACCATTAACTCCCACCAACTCGAATTTTTTGGGAACGGGAACCACTACGCTTTTCTCTTGGGAAGCACTTAAAGGTGTTACTTCCTATCAATTAATGATGGATACCAATGCTAATTTTAATTCGCCTTACGTGCTTGACACCGTTATATCGGGTACCAAATTTACACGGGAATCTTTATTGTTTAGACCCGTTTATTATTGGAAACTGCGGGCAATAACTCAAAACGATACGAGCCAATGGATTACACCTTGGGTGTTTAAAGTGCTTCCAGTAAAATTAAATTATCCTAAGAACAATATAACCGATTTAACATTAACCAGTTTAGATTGGAATAGCATCAATGGCACGACAGGTTATATTTTAGAAGTGGACACGAATAGCAATTTTACGTTACCACTCCGAATTCAAGATACTGCTACGAACTCGTTTTTTCACTATTTCATGGAGACTCCAGCTTTGGTTGGGTTTATTACCAAATGTTTCTGGCGCGTGAAATTGTTTCATCAGATTGATACCAGTGATTGGAGCAGCGTTTGGAACTTTACCACCAAACCGCGTAGGTCTCCGATTTTGGTAAGTCCATTGGATTCCGCGAAAAATGTATCTGTCTTTGCTCAATTAAAATGGCAAGCCTACACCGGAGCATCCAGTTACGCCATTCATTATTCTGACAATTCCAATTTTACAAATGCTGTTAAAACCACTTCGGTTTCAACTACTTTAAATGTTTCGTTGAAGCCCAGTACACGGTATTATTGGCGTGTTCGAGGACGCAACTCTTCTGGCGATGAGTTTTATGATTTTAGTGAAACTTGGACATTTACAACAGATTCTGGATTGCCCAAGCCCGTTTTGATTAGTCCTTCTAATTCGGCACAGAATCAAGCATTGAACGTTGTTTTTTCTTGGGGGAAGATTGCTCAGGCAACGTCTTATAGGGTTGAGATTTCTAAAGATAAAACGTTTAATCTCGGTGTTGTCCCCAAAAGCACTACAACAAATTCAACGAGTTTTACGCATTTGGTTGGTGGAACAACGTATTATTGGAGAGTTAAATCAATTAACGGTTCTATAGAAAGTCCCTGGAGTGAAGTTTGGAGTATGACCACTAATGTACCGAACTCAGTAGGTGGACTTTCTGAAATGGGAGTTGAAGTTTTTCCCAATCCAAGTGGAGGATTGTATCAGATTCGATTGAATGCTCAAAATTGGGAGGTGACTCGAATAACGGATGTTTTAGGAAGGGAGTTGATTGTTCAAAACGTCGATGGAGTTGAATGGAAGAAATCGATGAGGCGTGATTCATTGGGCTCTGAAAATACATCAGATATTATTGATCTTGACATTACGAACTTCCCCCGAGGAACATATTTTATTCATCTTTCTACGGAGGGTGGGTTGGTTATAGTTCCTGTTATTAAGGAATAGGGGAGGTAAAACTTTCAGAGTTCGCGCTGTGAGAGCGATTTTAGGTAGGTTGGGTATTTATCATAATTAGTGTACCACTTCTCTTGTTGAAACCAAATGAATATTATGGTTGAGGTAATTGCGGTTTTTTATAATGAGCTCAGAAGGGGTTTAGAATTTCCATAACAATTTATACTATTTATTGAAATGTACTGTACTAATAAATACTTATTGGTTTAGGGGCAGGTGTTTCGGAATTTAGCCACGTATTTTTGGATTTCCTAAAAGAAACATATATGAAAAAAACTTTAAACATCCTTGCAATGGGATTAACATCTTTAGTCGTTACTTCTTGGATTTCCCCATCAAGAATTGAAGCAGTTCAACAGCAACCAGTTCCAAAGAAGAAGCCAACTACAACTACGAAAGCGGCTCCCGTAGATCCCATAAAAGCTCTTTACAAAAACGGCGGAATCATTGTTTGGGAAAAAGATGGTCATGGTTTGGTTGTAGCCGAGAATGATCTCAATCCACCTGAAGAAGGAATGTCTCAGAAAGATGGAAAGATTGCATGCGAGAACCTTGTTTTGAAAGGTTTTAGTGATTGGAGATTACCAACTTCGGCTGAATGCGAATTGATGCGTACTAATTTATGTTCAAAAAACATTGGTAATCTGCGTGACCCCAATGGCAAACCTGTTAATTACACTTATTGGACATCAGAAAAAATAAGTGGTAACCCGCACATGGGCGTTCTGTATGCATTTCATAATGGTTTAACTTCAGGTTTCGGGTCAGATGGAAGCAACTGTTGCGGAGGTAAAATTTTCAGAGTTCGCGCTGTGAGAGAGTTTTAATAATTTTAAATTGAAATTCTGGTTTAACAAAAATGCCTCAGAATTTTCTGAGGCATTTTTGTTAAAAATTAGTGAATCAATTATAAAGTTGAAACTAGAATAAACAATAATAAAACCCACAATACTAAATCTATCACACCTAAAACCAAACCGGCAATAGCCATTCCTCTGCCACCTTTATTTAATCCAAGTGCACCAAAAATAATTGCAAGTGGACCGAATAACCAAGAAAGCACAAAAAGACCAATAATTCCAAGTACTAAAGCTGCTATTGAAAATCCCATACCACCATCGCCAGAATTGCTTAAAGCTTTGCTTTTTACTTTTACGTTATTGATTTTTTTAACAAATTTTGAAACAACCGGTTGAATAAGTTTTGTTTGCAATTGATTTTTAATGATTGCAGTTTTTTTAACGCTATTCGTTGACTGATTTTTACTCTCGTTGATTACAGTTAACCCGCTAGTTTGTGTTTAATTTTTACTGTTGTCTGGGATCAAAATCAATCATCCATTCAATGCCAAATTTATCTCTTAACATTCCGAAATAGGTACCCCAAGGACTGTCTTGAATAGGCATTTCAACGTGTCCATCTGCAGAAAGACCCTGATATAATCTATCTGCTTCCTCTTTGCTATCCGCACTAATGGAGATTTTACTTCTTGTTTCTTGTTCATTGTGAACACCTAATGCAGCAGGTGTGTCACTGCCCATTAAAATGTCATGTTTGCCAATTGGAAGTGCAATATGCATAATCTTATTGGCTTCCTCATCGGTTGAAATACTACCTTCAAATGCCATATCACTGAAGCGAGTAATCATCGAGAATTCTCCGCCGAAAACGGATTTGTAAAAGTTAAATGCATCTTCTGCATTACCATTAAAATGAATGTAGGGGTTAATTTGTGCCATAATTTTTGTGAATTTTATTTTTGAAACATTGCTTTTAATTTTTCTAATGCAGCGGGATAGGTCTGATTGAAATAGTCTAAATAATCCTCTATAGAATCAATTTCAACAGTAAGAGTGGTAATGGAGTTTTTTTCATCAAAGATATAATTCTCATGTCCACCTGCCCATTTTTCCACCTGTTCTCCGGTAGTAATTTCATTGTCTCCGTCTAAAAAACCATAGTGAAGAATAGAAACAAATTTAGCGGGTTCGTGTTCTTCAATTTTTGAAATCATTCCCCCTTTTTTCCCATTTTCGTCATTGCCTATAAAGAGAATTTTGCTTCCTTTATCCCAAGAACCTTCATAAGTCGAAGTTGGATTGAATGCTGAGGTCCAATTTTCATACGTACTCTTTTCTTTAAGCCCGAGCATGGTTTCATAAACACGTTGAGCTGTGTCGTTTATTTCTATTTTAAATTGTAATTTTTCCATATAATTTAAATCTTGGATTTTAATGTGAACGTTTTTAACTCGTAAATACAAATTTCGTGTTTGTCTGTTTTATCGTATTTTCCGTTATTATTCGAATCGTAGTGACCCGTTACGACCAGGGTTCCACTCTGTTTATTTACCTGCCATGAGCTTACAAAGTATTTGTTATCTGTCAATTGTGTTTTTTGTTTTCCATCGGGTGAAATGGCAATTATTTGGGTTGGGTCATTCCAATCAATTCCGTTTTTTCCGTCAAGATCAACCGTCTGTGCTGAAACAAGTAAACAGTTAATTCCTAGTGGGTCTATTTTGACTTGTTCTATTTTTTGAAAATATCCTTGATTGGGAAAATCCACTTGATTGGTTTGCCCGTTTTTTGTATCAATAAACAAGAGGTATCTATTTTTCAAGCCTTCCATCTTTCCCCAATTATCTGTTCTGGCAATTACGAACTCAGTACCTTCAACCTCAACCAGTTTGTTAAAACGGACATAATCGTATTTGTTTTGTCCGTAGGATGTTAATGAAACAGTTGTAAAAAACAGCAGTAATAAAATCTTCATTAGGGATAAAGTTAAGTTAAATTTAATGATTTCCAATTAAGTTGAGAATAAAGTATTTATTAATTTTTATGAAATGGGTTTCAAAAAGCAAGAATTATAGATTAAGTGGTTAGGCCATAAAATACTCCAACAATTCGAAAAAAATCTGGTGAAAACAATGACCTTTAGTTAAAAAGTACACCATACCATCACGGTTAAATTATGGTAATTCCCGTTAAGTTCGCTTGGTTGTTTTTTAAAAAAGCATACGTTATACTGTCTACCATGCAGTTTACGAATTGAACTTTTTTAAACCTATCGTTGTATTTAAAAAAGGTATTTAAAAGAGTAGCGTTTTCAAATTTAACACTGTAAAAAGAGCAATGTTCAAAGTGACAATCTTCAAATTTCCCCGTGAAAACCATGTTACTCATGTTCGATTTATAAAATTTAGTGAACTTCCAATCAACACCGGTTACCCTATTATTTTCCCAATTTGACTCTTGAATTTCCGCGCCTGAAAAGTCCGCATCGGAGAAATCGCATTTCTCAACGTTGCTTTTAAAGATTATGGCATCGATAAATAAGCATTTGTTAAATTGATTATTTAACAGATTGGATGATTGGATTTTACTGTCTCTAATATCTGAATTAGAAAAATCACAAAGTTCAATATTGTTTTTTTCAAGAACCAGACTCGATAAGTCCGAATTCAGGAACTTGCAGTTTTTCATATTTGACGAACTGAACTTTTCTCTCAAGTTTTTTAAACCTGAAAAGTCTGCGTCAATCCAGTTTCCCTCAGACATATCCCAATTCCAATTAAATTTCTTTTTTGATTTTTGAATCGGTGTCTCTTCAGACTCTTTGTTTTTAGTATTTGGAGATGCGTTTTCAAGTTCATTTGACGGAAAACGATCAGAGAAGTAGTTGAGGTCAACGTTAAGAATTACCGCAAGACGGTTTAAAGTAGCGATATCGGGGGATGATTCACCACGTTCCCATTTACCAACCGCTTGAGGGCTGGTTGAAACTTGTTGAGCAAGCTCAGCTTGCGAAAGACTCATTTTCTTTCTTGCAGTGGCAATTTTATTGCCAATTGATTTTGAATTTAGCATCTGTTTATTGTTTTTTGGTGATGCAGCAAAGTTATTTGGCCTCATTGTAGCGTTACAAACCGTATTCGCTACCATTTGTTGTTTTTACGCTACTTATGGTTGTATTTTAACAACTGTGCGTTGTTTTGTGCCATAGAAAGCGGTTACGCCTCGATTTTATATCTTTTATAATAATCATTCAATGTTTCGATTAGTTTGTCCGCACTTATGTCGAGACCAGCAGCTGAAATATTAAAGGGCGAATTGTAGTTTTTAATATTAAACAACATCAATTTTCGTCTTATGATGTTTGTTTCATTGTCGAGCCAATAATCAGGTTCTTTGACTCCAATGATTATTATTCTTGTGTTATGGATTTTAATTTCATTAAAGCCACTTATTTCTGACCACAGAATAAAATCGGTCAACGATTTTTGGGGATTTACATTTAATCCTTTAGGGTCAATGATTAATGAAATCTTTGACTGAATCACTCTTTTTATACCAACAAATATACCCAGTCCGAAAAAGACAATCGTAACAATTGCAATTGCTCGATTAAAGAAAGGATTTCTTACTCTCCAGCCGGTTAGGTTATCTGCTTCAATAAATAGCCAAAATCCCATCGCAACGCATGCAATTGAACCTAATAATAACAAAAATGATTTCTTCTTACTTGAATAAATTTCAATTTTTTCCATTTGATCATTCCCCCTTTAACAGACAACCGAAATTAGTGTTTCAGCAGCGTCATTTAAAATATGTTGCCAAAAATATGATACTTAAATATGTCCAAAGTAAAGAAAATGCTAAATGCATGAATGTTTCGAATTTCTTTCCTTTCCACAGTTTAGTTGAGTAACCAAAGAACTGAATAATAAGTCGTACTGTCCAAAATATACCAAGTCCGAGCGATATTTTTTTACCAAGACTTGTTACGATTATTTCTGAAGAAGATGTCAAGCAAAGTACACCCATTAAGAATACAGTCAATGCGATGAAAAATGTATGAATGGTCATTAATTGCTGATTAATTAAACTCAAAGTTTTAAGTTCTTTGTTCCAATTAAAGTAAGTTGGAAAAATACTGTGAACCAATGCCAATGCAATTAGTAAAACACCAATTATTTTAAAATGTACTTCCATATTAGTTGCAATTAAATATTGACATAAACGGCGTAACCTTGGTTTCATTAAATGTTGTAAATCCTGCTTCATCAAATGCCTTTTTCCAAGTTTCTCTTGAGAAAAAATGGGTAAAGCCAATTGTAAAGGCCATAAAATTTGGAAAATCTCTTAAATGTTCCACCATAATGATACGACCATTTGGCTTACAAACCCGACGGCATTCTTTTAAAAATTGAACTTTTTCATCGTGTAAACGAATTTCGTGGACAGCGGATAGTAAAAAGATGGTATCAACGGAATTGTCAATTAAAGGAATTGAATTTGAATTGATTTTTTGAGTATTTGGATAGAACCAACTTACTTTTCTGGCCCGGACTATGGCTGGTTCTGTATGTTGTTTGGCGTTGTAGAAGTCGTACACTTGAAGTTTAGAATTCGGCAAAATACTTTGGATAATAAAACTTGTTTCGTCAAAACCAGCATTGATATTCAAATTGAATTTGTCATTAGTATCTTCTATTTTCATTTTCTTTAACCAGTGAAATGTATAAAAGCCAGATAAATCATAAACATAGGCTGAAACAAATAGCGGCATTAATAATCCATAGATGATTGCCAAAATAACCATCCAAAACAAACCGTTATGCCAATTGTAAATAAATTTACTTCCTAGAATTAATAACAAAGCAAGGAACCCAAAAACATAAAAATGTCGGTTGAAACTCAATATGTTCAATACACCTTGAAAATTTCGTCGGTTTATTTCCATTGTTCGATTTTGCCTTTTTTCCAATAGTATGGAATGTTTCTTATTATGAAAGCATTTGCTAATATTGGATTTTCAATTTTTATAGAATTAAAAAAATTGAAATTATAATCAGCAATTTTTACCGGTTTGGGTGTCCAGTTTTGCCTTACTCCTTCAATGATTAAAACTTCTTTGTTTTCTTCGTTGAATGTAAAAGTAAACGGTAATGGTCCGGCATATCTTCTGGCTTCCTTCCAGTCTGCAAATGGGGAATTTTCAGGCAGAGAAATCGGATCTTCCTTTTTGTCCATTATAATTCTAAAATTAGACTTAATTGAGGAAATTTCTTTTGTATCTCGAAGTTCAATTTGCTTTACGTCTGTGGTTGAATAGTTGTAATGTGTAAAAATGTTTCCAAAAAATTTCATTTTTGTTTTGTCTGTTTCGGATTTCAAAATATACAAACCACGTAAACGTTTACCTTCATTGTTTGTATAGCGCACAAAAACACGATAACCAATTAGAAAAAAGTTGTTTCCCATAAATTTTGGAAAACCTTTCGGTCGCAAGTCTTTAGTTTGGACCATTGCAACTGCGATAAAAGCCCATTTTTCTTGAAAAGTGTCAAGCTGCAAACATGCTGGAATAAGTTTTTGCAATTGTTCTTTGGGGACTGCAAAAGTCAAAACAAGCGAACTTTCAAAATAGGCTTCCACTGCAAAAGGATGGTTTTTTAAAAATGCTAGCATTGGGTTAATTGAGTTGTTTTCTATTAAGATAAAATTCGTTGAAATAAACTAATAAAATAAAAATGGATGCAAACAATGAGTTTAATTTCCCCCAAAGCAACAAGTCTGGAACAAGTATAAATTCAAGTAGGTTCATGGTAGCAACTACCGCCATTTGTGCTATCGCATTCAACTTCGTTTTGTAGCCACTTAAAATCCAAGTTGCCATAATGATTTCTGAAAGTCCGATTGTAATCGTCAGTTGACGAGAATAATCGTTGCCTAATATTCTTTCAACTATTTGTTCGTGTCTTGGAACAAGATTTAGAACCTTGCAAAAAAATCCGTTTGCAATCCAAACAGCGGCAAAGCCATAGGTCAATATATTATAAATTCTTGGCTTTGACATTGTTCATGGTGTTTTGTACACATGCAGCAAACAATTTTGTGGTCACAAGATGCAGCGAATTTCGAAACCACTTAATTATCCACTAAGATAAAAAAACTTGCTTAAGAAAAATTTGAATTTTGCTCATTTCTTGGCATTTCTTAAGAAAAAAATGTGCCCTTGGATAAAATCCCCTTTGAATAAAGGTACTGAGAAGTGTGTCGTATGACACCTTCGCTTCAGGTCAACTTTCATAGGTGATTATGTCAACCATCATTTAATTGAAAACTTAGCAAAAATACTAGACTGAATTTTAATTTTCTGAAATATAATTTCTTCATTGATTGGGGATATCAAAACTACGCCGTCTATGAAAGTGCCGTTGCCATCTCGACGTGCACCTCTGACATAATGGTTGGTTGGACCATTTTCATTCTCATTCTCTGTAATTAGCAGTGGTTTTCCTGTCTGTTCGCCAATTGCTGTCAATAAATAATCAGCTTTATCCTTAGCCGCTTTAATTGCATTGATTTTAATTTCTTTTCTCAAACTGTCCATTTTTGAATGATTCACTTTTGAAATGTATGCTTCTGTAATTTCGAGTTTCTGAAGTTCAAGAAATACTTGTCCAACTGACGTAGCGGTGGAAACTTTTAATGTATAGTCTTTCTTGGTTAGTACGTCCTTTTTCTGCCAGCGAATTTTAACATAGTCTGCATTAGCATCTGATAAGTTCAAGTTGGCCAAGTCAATTCCAAGAGATTTTATAGCAGTTTTTAATTTCGCCTCTTGCTCTTCAATAGTCACTTTTCCCTTATTTATGTATTTTTCACGAATTATAATTCCAATGTAAATTTCGTCTGGGATAACTTCCATTTCCGCAGTTCCAGTCACTTCAATGTAGGGTTGTTCTTCTAACTTTGAAGTGTTCGTTTGTCCGAATGCGAAAATAGTCGTCATAAAAAACGCTATTGACACAAGTTGTTTTAGTTTAATCATTTTCACTTTTTCAAAGTTTCATTAACGTTTTTATTATTCAATTCATACAATACTAAACATCTTAAACCACGTACACAATAGCCGATTTTCTCATTTTCCGGGGTTTAGCTGATATTAATGTGACAAATATCCCATAATGAGCACTTTTTATAAAATTACAGATTAAGTTTAAAAAGAATCTAATTCAAAAATTGGTCGTTAGGCAATTAATTCAGATATACCGCAATCAAAATTCGGAAAAGGGCAACCATTCAAATTTGCACATAAAAAAAGCCCGACGCAGCGCGTCGGGCTTTTTTATTTTAGTCGGGATGGCGAGATTCGAACTCACGACCCCTTGCACCCCATGCAAGTGCGCTACCGGGCTGCGCTACATCCCGAAGTTTTTTTTTGGAAATTCAACTGATCAGATAAGCACCTTTAATTTCTTAAAATTGCTCCAACTCAAGTGATTTTCCGAACTTCCCGGTGAAAATTTAACGCATGGGAACGGGTCACCCTTAAAGGGACTGCAAATATACGAAAAGATTAACAATTTATTTATCCAATAAGGTAAAATTCAAGTTTCGTTCGACCAGCCGAATCTTAATTTCCGTTTTCTGGAAATCAAACAAGAAATACGTTAACTGAAGCAATTAATATTTTCAACCAATCAACTTCGCCACCCGCTGCGATGCAAATTGAACCGCATCATCTCCACTACTACTTCTACCCCGTAACAAACCCTCCAATTCGGCGTAATCTTCCAAAATTCGTCCGCGATTTGCTTCCAATCTTTCCATAGCCCCGATCAGAATGTCCTCAGAAACATCTTTTAAATGCTCCTCAACCGACAATCGATTCAACAGAATATTCACTAAACTTACGTACTTGATTTTCAAAATATTAGACGCTACAAAGTAGGTGAGGGGATTCACTTGGTAGGCTACAATCTGTGGACAACCCAACAATGCCGTTTCCAATGTCGCCGTTCCACTAGCAACCAATGCCAATCCACCGTCTTGCGCGGTTTCATGCAAAATGCGAAACGTGTTATTGAATTCAATTTGAATCTTGCCCGATTCAAATAACTCCAATAATTGATGCTTTTCTAAAATATTTCGATAAAACTCCAAGGACAAGCCGGGTGCTGCCGCCACTCGAATGTTTCCATTTATAGGGATGCGTTTGAGCGCGGTTTTTACAAAGACAGGTAATAACGAGGCGACTTCTGCTTTTCGACTTCCCGCCAGAAGTGCAATGGTTTTGGTGTTGTTTCTAGAAATCGTTGAATGTTCAATTTCGTGTAATTGCTCGGATTTTATGCTGTAATTTGATTCAGTGGAAGAATGATTTGTATTATTCAAGTTGTTTTCCTGCCTAACCTCTTGATTATTACTTTTAAATGCTGAATCTGCTGCCATATCAACCTTCCCAACACCCTTCTTGAACCGCATTACCGATTCAAAAGTTGGATTGCCCACATACACGGATTTCATCCCCCGAGAAGCAAAAAAATCAGGTTCAAAAGGGAAAATAACGTATAAATGGTCGATGCATTTTCGCATGGTTTTGATGCGACTCTCGTTCCAAGCCCAAGCTTTGGGTGCGATGTACCAATGGACTTCAATGCCCAATTTCTTGGCGAATTTAGCTAAGGGAAGGTTGAATCCCGGATTGTCGATAAATACTACTTTTCCCGGATGATACAGCTGAATATCTTGCTTGGCTTGTTGCATGAATCCGCGAATGGTTCGGATGTTTTTGATCACTTCCACCAATCCCATAATAGCTCGATCGCGATAATGCGATCGAAGTTCCATGCCAGCTTCCGCCATTTTATCGCCGCCCCAGCCCACGAGTTTCCAATCGGGGTGCAACTGCTTCAATTGCTTAATGAGTTCAGAACCATGCTGATCGCCACTGGCTTCCCCCGCGAAAAAAAGTACGGTGGGAGCTGCAGATTTGGAGTTCGATGATTCTGAAATGGGGTTCATTGAATTAGGGTTATTGAATGGGTTACATTGAATTAGGGTTGTTGAATTGGGTTCATTGAAATAGGGTCTTTGTATTAGGGTTATTGTATTAGGGTCATTGAAATGGGGTCATTGAATTAGGTAAAGGGATTAGCGTAAAACCATTGGTTATTAATTAATAAATTAGCTTTGAATACGACTTTAAAATTCACGAGAGTGAGAAGCATTGTCGGAATTTCTAAAAACCTTCGGCAATTCGAACCAAAGCTACCGTGGCAACAATCATGGTGGCAATCATCCAGCCGCGTGCATAGAAAATGTGCTTGTCTTGCTTCATCAACAAAAAGAAAATTCCAATGTTGGCAGCTACTCCCACTTGAAAAGAAGTGTTATATGCTTGGCTCAAATGAAATACGGCGTACAAAAAGTTTTCGGGTTGAATGCCTTGAAAATAGGCAATGATCATTCCCACCAAAAGCGGAAAAATCAGTCCTCCAGCAAACGCCAGTGCCATGTGGATATAATTGGGTTTGATCGTGGTGCTCATGTTATTGTAATGTTGTTGGTTAACGGGTATTCAAGGATCTTTAATGTAATTATGTCTGAATTTAAACAGCTCAAGGAGTTTCGAAATTAATCCTTTTGCTTCACATTTAAATTCCACTGATTGATCATGCCAATCCGTTGATGATCTGTTAAATCAAACATGGTTGGAACCACCGAAATATAGTCGTTATCCAGTGCCCACACATCTGTATCCTCTCCCTTGTCCATGTTCACAAACTGTCCAGTCATCCAGTAATATTTGCGATTGAAGGGATCCAAACGCTCATCAAAATCCTCCTTCCATTTGGCTTGGGCTTGTCGACACACTTTGATTCCTTTTATTTTTTTGTCTTGGGGGACGGGGATATTGACGTTCAACAGCGTTCCATAAGGCAAACCGCGTTTTAGGGTTTCCAACGCAATTTGTTTGATGAAGGGTTTCGCTGATTCAAAATCGGCTTCCCAGGAATAATCACATAAGGAAAAACCAATGGCGGGCATTCCATCAATGGATGCTTCAACCGCGGCCGACATGGTGCCGGAGTAAATAACATTGATAGAAGAGTTTGCCCCGTGATTGATACCAGACACCATCAAATCGGCTTTGCGGGGGAGAATTTTATCGATGGCTATTTTCACGCAATCTACGGGAGTTCCGCTGCACTGATACGCTTTAACACCGGGATATAAATGGGTTTCGGTCAGACGAATGGTTTGATTGATGGTAATGGCGTGTCCCATAGCGGACTGTGGCTTATCAGGAGCAACAACAATAACATCTCCAATTTCTTGCATAACGCTGATTAGGGCTTGAATACCGGGTGCGGTAATTCCGTCGTCGTTGGAAATCAGGATTAAGGGTTTGGTAGAATTCATGAATTTTTCGATTTATAGACTGGCAAATTTATTGGCGAAATTTAGAACTGGTTTATTAATTATGGGTTATGAGTGAACAATTGAACTTATAGTTATTCGAATTATAGACTGGTAAATTTATTAGCGAAATTTAGAACTGGCTTATTAATTGTGGGTTATGAGTGAACTATGGAACTTAGGTTATACGAATTATGGACTGGTAAAAATGAGATCTTACAAATTTAAGGGATTCGGGTTGGGTTTATAAAAAAAGGCCACCGTTTTTGCGGTGGCCTTTTGTGATTATTGCAAAATTTAATAGATAATTAATGAATTCGATCTAAATTTTTGCGTTTTTTAATAAACTATTTCTATTTAGTTTAGAACAAGTAACGAACACCTAACTGCATACCCCAAGTAGTTGAAGTCGAAGTTACATCGGTGAATGTGGTTGTTGGTAAAGCACCGCTAACCAAGTTCATTTGGTAAGTACCATCCGTATTGGATTTCAAAACGGCACCGTTGTTAACGGTTAAACGTTGTGCAATTCCCCAATTAGAGTTAATCATATTTCCGATGTTCAAAATGTTCGCACTCAATTGCAATTTGTGGTTGGTTTTACCTACTTTTTGAATTACATCTTGGTAAATAGCCAAGTCAAAACGGTGCAACCATGGGAACAATGCTGCATTTCTTTCAGCAAATTTTCCCACGTTTTTACTCAAATATGCATCTTGATCTACGTATTCTTTCCAAGCTTTAGCTTGATCTTCAGCAGTGTATGTTTTACCACTTACAGTGAAATCTTTGAATTTAACGGTTTCAGGATTGTGAATATAAATCAAGTCGTTACCTGTTAAACCGTCGTTGTTGATATCGCTGGAGTAGGTGTAGTTGAAACGACCGGCATTGAAACCTTCATAACTCAAAGCAATGGTAGTAGCAAAATGTCCGGCATATTCAAATTTGTACGATACCGATCCCACAACACGGTGAGGAGTGGAGTATTGAGAAACACCCAACATAGGAGTATTTTGGTTAGCACCTAAAGTAGTACCGTAGTTAGGATTACCAGACCAAGCTGAGTTTGCTTGAGAACCTGGGTTCGCGGTAATATCTAAAGTGTTGTTGAATGCATAACTAACGAAAGCGTTGAAACCGTTTTTGAAGTTTTTGTTCAACGTTACGGCAGCACTTAAACCACTACCTTGATTGGTATTTGACAATACCATAGCGTTACGAACACTGGATGTATAAGTTCTGGATGCAGCTGTTTTGAAAGCAGCACGATCGTGATCACCGAAGTTGATAACGGTGTCTGTAGGACGCATATTCGCATCGAACTGGTAGATATCGTTCAATGATTTGGTGTAAATGAAATCAGCAATCAAATCGATTCCCAAAGGAAGTTTCATGTCAAAACCGAAGCTGGTTCTCCAAACTTGTGGGAAGTTGAAGTTAGGATCAACCAAAGCAAACGATGCACCACTAGGTAGTGTTGTTGATGTTTGGGGAAGGTTTTTCGTGTAAGCATCGATATCGCTGCTGAACTGAGTAACGCCGTATTTGTCTAAATCGGCTTTTTTAGTCAACTCAACAGTTGCTTGCAAACCATATGCATTGGTAGGCTGGTTGGTGTACCATACAAAAGGCAAACGTCCAGTAAAGATACCCGTTCCCCCGCGAACAACTAAAGACTTATTGCCTTTAACGTCGTAGTTAAATCCTAAACGAGGAGAGAACAATGGCTTAGCAGATGGCCAAATAGAAGGATCGTAAGCGTATTTGTTGTTTTCAGGATCTCTGAATACAGAGCTATCTGCGTTAGCGTACTTAGAGAAAGCTGGGTTTGCTAAAGCGTCGGTTAAGTAAATAGGTAAGTCAACGCGTAAACCGCCAACCAATTTCAATTTTTTATTCAAACGGTATTCATCTTGAACATAAGCAGCGGCCTGACCAAATCCCAATTCAGCAATTGGATTCTTTTCGCCGTTGTACCCGTAAGTTACAGCGTACACTGAAGGTTGCATATCGTTCAAGAATTGGCTCATTGAATCGTAGCGGTAGTAGCTAGAACCGTATCTCAAAAAGCTGTTACCTACATACATTTGATCGTAAGCAATACCCGCAGTAATGGTATGTTCGTTTAGGTTGTAGGTAAAGTTATCAATTAAAGAGTACGTGTTGTTGATTACGTCGTTGTTCCAAGAGAACAATTCATAACCAAAAGAAATGTATTGGTCGCCATCTTTTTTGATGTCAACAAATGGGAATGGAGAACTTCCAGTTCCACGAGTATCGCGAACATGAGTTCCGGTAACCAATAATTGGTTCGACATTTTGGGACTCAAGTTGCTCTTTAATTCCATAGAAAGAGAACCAACGGTATTCGTGAAATTATACAATGAATTTTCGTAGCTCATTGCGTTGTTACTCCAACGGTTTGAAACAGAACGTGGGTTAGGAGCTGAAGTTCCGTTGGTAATTTGATCGTTGGTGTTTTTAACGTAGTTGTAACGAGCAGAAAGCTTGTGCTTAGCACTGATGTTCCAATCGATACGACCCAAGAATTTATTATTTAGGGTATTAAAGTTACCTAGTCCTTCATAGGGTCCGGTTTCATAACCGTACTTATCTCTTAGGTGATTGCTGATTAAAATTAAGTCAGATTCCAATACGCGAGATAAATTAGCGTTTGTTGGGTCTGAATCTGCTTTGGTAGATTCCCACTGAAGACCGGGGTAAGAGCGTTGTTCTCTTTCGTAGTTCACAAAGTAGAATACTTTGTCTTTTACCAATGAACCACCCACACGGAAACCCAGGATGTTTGATGAAGTTTTGGTTTGTTCTCCCAAATCTACATCGCCTACTTTGGTACCGTTCATGGATTCATTTCTGAAGAATGTGTAAACAGAAGCTTCAGTTTTGTTAGAACCGCTTCGAGTGATGGCGTTAACACCTGCACCTGTAAAGTTGGATTGACGAACATCGAAAGGAGAAACGTTAACTTGAACGGCTTCAATTGCATCTAAAGAAATTGGTTGTGCATCACCACCGGGTAAATTGTTAGTACTCAAACCGAAGTTATTGTTGAAGTTAGCACCATCAATGGTAATGTTATTCAAACGACCATCGCGACCATTGAATGAATTGTTGCCACCTGCTTGAGGGGTGTACTTCGTAAAATCGTTGATAGAACGACTGATGGTTGGCAAGGTGTTTAATGCTTTATTGGAAATGTTGAAGTTACTACCTGTTTTGGTTCCGCTGTTACGTGAAGCCGTAATGGAAACTTGATCGATGGATTCGATGGCAGAATTTAAGTCCAAATCCAGTTTAAAGTTCTCACCTAAGGTTAAAACGATGTCGGTAATCTTTACAGATTTGGAACCAGGAGCGGTAATTGTAACGGTGTACGGACCACCTGCTTGCAAATTATAAAGGTCAAAAGCACCTCCTTTACGAGTAGTGGTTACATACTTTGCATTGGTTGAAGTTAGAACAGCCTCAACGTTTGCATTTTCAACGCCGTTTCCTCCAGTGGTAATGGTACCACCCATGGAGGAAGTTGTTACTTGAGCAAAAGCAATGGTGCTAGTGAACAGTAACAAGGCCCATAGAGTTAATTTTCTCATAAGTTTTTGGTATGTTTGATTTGTTTAACAAAACAACACCAAAACAATGAATTTATTGTTAAAAAATTATAAAGATAGAACATAATGTGCTATTTGTTACACAAAATTTTCGCAGTAGTTAAGTAAATAATTTTGTGTAAACGACTTAAATCTGATAATTTTGCATTTTAAATAGCCTAACTTCCTTATCTTAGATTGTCTATATCATTTGACTTATAAAAGTTATTTAAACATCGTTAATAATAGAAAAAAAAGAAATTAAAATTGTAAAAAATATGCAATTTTAAATTCATTTTAATAGCATAATTCGATGATTTAAAAATAGTTAAAATGAAACGTTCCATACTTAGTTTATTCTTTTTTTTACTTTCAGCGTCGTTTAGCTGTTTGTTTGGAAATATCCAATCTGCAGGCATATCCAAGGGGTGGTTTGATATGAAATCTTCAGACCAATTCAAGGAAAGCAATCGATTGCTTCGAGATGTTTTATTGGAAGCATCTACATTTATTTCTAATTCAACGGGGCTTTCAGTAGAAATAAAAGAAACTGATTATTTGTTGTTTGGTGATTCAATTTTAATTAATCCAGATGGCACTCATTATCTGTTTTCCTACCATCCCAAAAGAAAAACCTTTTTGAGATTGGATAACAGCGAATTTCACGGTCATAATTCAGGTCGACGATTATTTGTTTACAACAATGAAATTTATGCTATTGGGGGATATGGATTCTGGATATCCCATTGTAAGTTAATTCGATTCAATAAAACCAGTGGAGAATGGGATTTGGTGCATATTTCGGGGCCATTGCCATTGCCTGCTCCCGGGAGCACGTTGCTTTTTGGAGACACATTGTTTTTGTATGGTGTACGTGAAACAGGTTCTACTCAGACGTTTAAAGATCCTAAATTAGACAACAGTGTGTTTTGGATAGATTTGAAAACTTGGAAGTCTGAACAAAGGAAAACCAAATCACCTATTCGTGCAACTCAATACACTCAAACATTGAACGATCAGAGAAGTAGGTATTCGGTGTTTGGAAGTTTGGGCGGGGTAGAGCGAATATTCGACAAGGTTTCAGGAATTCTGTATTACAGTTTTTCAGGGCCATCTTTGTACAACGGGATTGAAAAAAAATACCATTCTTATCAAGATTCAATTATGAGTTTTTTGATGGGAAGTGAAATAATGGTTATTGACCGACAAGGGAATGAGCGTATTGTTTCCATACCGGAATACATTAAACTGTATTGCAATGCTGAGTGGAATGTAAGAGAAATAAGAAATTACGAGATTCCACCGAATGACAAGTTAAATGATTCGGATTTTATGTGGGAATGGTTTGGCGTTTTTGCCTTTTTGATTTCTTGGTTGATTTTTGGAATTTATTATTATCGCAATTCAAAAGGTATGACCAGTAAACTTGTTCAGTATTACCGGGAATTAGATAATACAGATATCGATTTCCCTGAATTGCGTCGATTAACCGATGGTGTTTATTCTGAAAAAGAGTTGGATTTATTGTTGAGAATTGAGCATTTACCACGAATAGTCAGAAATGTAAAGAGGAGTAAATTATTGTTTGAGATCAACGAGCATTTCCCGGGTTATATCGAAAAATTACCCGATGATCTAAGAGAGAATGTGTTTGTTTATCGTGTTTCACATTAACTCAAAGGCCGTAGGTCAATGAATTATAGGCTTTCCAGCCATGAGGCATCTTTTTTTGAGATGGTAATTAAAACTTGAAATTCATTGTTCATTTTAGGTAGAACATCCATTTTCATGGTTTGTATTTCATTGTATTTTTCATTTACCCATTTTAATCGTTCAGATACCAAATGAATCCCCATATTGGTTCCATCCGATTTACGATGATTGCTTTCAGGAAGGGAATTGTAAATTAGAATATTTAAAGTAAACGGATTAGATAAACTAATGGTGATACCCATTAACGGACTATTTTTCGTTAATAAAACTCCATGTTTGAGAGAATTTTCTAACAAAGGTTGTACAATTAGTGGTGGCAATAACCAGGTGTTTAATTCAATATTAGGTTCGATATTAATTTTAAATGCGAATTGCTTATCGTCTTCGAAACGCATTTGTTCCAGAGACATATATTTCTTTGCAAAGTCTATTTCTTCGGCTAACGTAATCAGTTCTTTATTGGATGTTTCCAAAAAAAGGCGGTTTATTTTGGCCAATTCGCTGATGGCTTTTAATGCTCTTTTTTGTTCAGAACGCACAATCATAGATTGCACCAAATTCATCATATTGAAAATGAAATGAGGATTTAAATTCGATTTGAGCGTAGCTAATTCTAAGCCAATCAATCTTTGCTGCAGGGAATACTTTTCTTGTTGGGATAAATAGATGATATAAATTCCCATGAAGACTATCAAAATAAGAAGCAGCCAAAACAAATTGTTTAGTAGCAATCGACGACTTATAATTAATGGCAAAGCCATTTTCTTACCGGTAGAAATCAAATCGAGTTGATACTCTCCTTGAATCAAATCGTTGATCCAGAAATCTTTACTTATATGGTGTAACCGAAATTCCTGAAACGTGTCACTCGTGCAATAAATGGTGAGTAAATAACCATTATTTTGGAAGATGTAATCGGAAGACGTAAACTGCAATTTAAAATTTTGACCTTCGCGTACCGACGGCAAAAGATCTTCTTTAAATACAGTAAAATTGCCGTATTCGGTTTGCCAATCGGAATTATTTCCCAGAGCTGTTTTGTTTTCAAGAGGATGAATTTCCACGAAACATCCCGACTTGCGATAGCACGCTTCATTGGTAACATGCATCAAGTTTTTTTCTTCATAAATGTTATTTTGTTTATTCTGACCCAGATAGAATTCTGAAATTAAGTTCAATTGAGGAAATTGCTGATTGATTCCAATTTGGACCAAAGTATTGTTCATTCCCAACCAAAGTCCGTGATGATTGGATGAAATCCAATTGATGGGTTCAAGTGCAATTTGATTGAGATTGATGGAGTTCTGAAGGGTAACGCGCGAACTATTTTTGGAAAATGAATAAAAAGAGAGTTTCTTAGATTCTTGAATGACCAACATGTTGCCGTAAAAATGAATTCTCACATTACTTAAATTGTTGGGGAAAATCCCGGATATTAAGATAGCTTCTTTGTTTTTTAAAAGGTAAACCCGTTGACTGGCAGTGAGAGCCACGGCAAAATCCCCGTTGGAATTGAGGCTTACTATGGAATTTAGATTTGGAAAATCATTGAAAATATTTTTTTGTTTTTTGGGATCGAATCCTTGAATTCCCCCAAAATATAAAGACCAGTAAATATGGCCATTTAATTGGAAAAGATGCTCTGAATTGCCGTTATAGATTTGTTTTATTGATTTACCTATTTGGTCTAATAGGAAGATTCCCATATCTGTTTGGACAAAAATATGTCCGCCAAATTCAACAATGTTTTTTGTACAACCCTCAGATAACAAGGTTTTCCACTGTTTAGTTGCATTGTTATATATATGCAAGTTCGATTTGGACCAAGTAAAGGTGAAATTTTGAGTTTTGGTTAATCCGATGAATTCGGAAGGGGATGTTATCCAATATTTATAATCTTTCAAAAAATAGGCACCGTCGAGCAAAGAACCGTACCATATTCCTTTATTTTTTGGATCGATGGTAAGGCAAATAGGGTAGTGTATAAATTCATCCGAAGTAATGGAAATCTCTTTTTTGATAGAGGTAATACTGGCTGAATTAGATTGATGTTTCCAAATAAACCCATTGTTAAAATTCAAATGATTCCCAACTCCAATGTAAATAACATCGTCCTCCGCAACAATATCCCAGATTTGTAACCACTGTTTGGGTAGGTTGAGTTTAAATGTATATTCTTCAACGGTATTGTTTTGATTTACAACGGTATATCCATTTTTGTCGTTTCCTATGAATAACTGTTTGTTTGCCTCCAAGTAAACCATATTGTGATGATTACCTTGCATAATGGCCTGAGGAAGAAAATAGTTGGAAGCCTGAATCCATTGTTTGGGATTATCCCAAACGTATATGTTTTTCGATGTGGTATAATGAGCAACACAGATTTTATTCTTCCATGTGAAAATATCTATGGGCAATATGTTTTTTCCGTTTTCCTTGGGCGAATCGAATGTCTTGTACAAGTTCAAACTGCGGATTTCAAACGCACCTTGACTGTAGATTCCTACAATTTTATTTTGTAAAATACGAATTCTTCTGATTCCAGGTACTTCTTTTTCGTTGTAACGCCTGTAGAGACTTCCTGAACTGCGATTAAAAATGTATAAACCTGAATCGAACGTTCCAATATATAACCAATCCTTAAAGTGAATTATTGACCATACTTGAGCTCTGCCAACTGTTTTGGTAATATACTCGTTTTTGGGATGGTGCGAAGGTGAAATCTGTATTCCCGATGTGGTACCTATGTAAACACTTCCGGCATCGTCCATACACACTGTTCGAACCGTATTCGATGGCAGCCCTTTATCTATATGAAATTCCTTTCCAACCGAAGATTGTGCCTGAATATTAACTCCCAAACATAGAAAAAAAGGCAACAGTAATTTACGCAGATATGGCATAATTAGATGACTTTATTCAGGAGTTGATTTTGTATTTATGAAATACTTGAATTACCAAGGCGACGGCAGTCGAGATCAAGCTTTCGAATTTAGGTAGTCGAAGTTTATAGTAGTTCTTGAAGCAGTTTTTTGCCCGTTTTGGACAAGCCTATTAGTTGGCCTGATTTTAAATTAATCTGCCCACTTCTAAAACTAGAAATTTGTTGAATGGGCACTATGTATGAACGATGCACTCTTACAAAATTTCGGGGTAGTTGCCCTTCTATATTTTTCAGCGTTTTTGATGCAATGTAGTTTTTGAAAGGAGTAATTATTTTCGAATATGCACCACATGCTTCGATAAAAAGAATGTCGTTAAACGGAATCATAATATTGTCTCCACCATCCTTAATAATTAAATGCTCACTGTCTTTCTCAATGATCTCATCGCTGGAAGTATTTTCTTCTAATAATTTTTCTAACCTTTTTCGAAACCGTAAAATTTCCGATTCATCTAAAGGTTTTAATAAGTAATCAAAAATATTGTTTTGAATAGCTGTAATTGCGTATTGTGAATGCGCACTTATTACAACTACGGGAATTTCGTTACTAATTTTAGGAGCAAAAGACAAACCATTTTCTCCGCGTAATTCTATATCAGTAAATACAATATCAGGTTGTAGTTCATCGAAAGCATTCTCAGCGTCTGCTAAACTAGCAACCGAATGCATTTCCCCAATGATGTCACTCAAATATTCCTTAAAGTAGAATTCGATCATGGTTCGTCCGGAAAGTTCATCATCGATGATCAGAGCTCTCAGTTTTCCGTTCACTGTCATGGTTTTAAATTCGTTTTGAAAGTACCTCAAATGTAATGTTACTTTGCGATAAATGATTGAATTATTTTCACAAAATAAGAGAAACTGCGCTCAAATTTCGATGCAAGGTGGCGAAATGATTAAATTAATCCGTTTAAACAACCAAAATGAGGTGGTTCCAGTATTGTGGGATGTAAATGATCTTTTTTGGAACCGAGTATCGCCGATTTTATTTCCTTTGGTTGGAAAAGTAAAAAACGATCAATACAAAGTGAATAATTCGTTTTACCGGTTGCCCCAGCATGGTTTCGCCCGAAATCAAATGTTTGATGTCATCGAATCCAGTGAAAATTCCTGCAAATTGATGCTAAAAAGTAGTCCTGATTCAAAGTTAGTTTACCCTTTTGAGTTTGAACTGTATGTGGAATATGTTATGGATAATCTATGTTTAAGCGTTCGAAATACCGTGGTAAATCCGTCTGCTATGCATGAATTGTATTACAGTATAGGTGCACATCCCGGATTCCAATTGCAATCAACATTATCAGATTATCATATTGAATTAGAAGATCGTTCTCATGCACCATTGAAAGGCGATTTTTCTTTAAGTCGATACCTCATCCAGAATGGATTGTATACCGGCGAAACGGATCGCGTTTCTTTTGAGAATGGACAATTAAAACTGTTCGAAGATTTATTCACTTCCGATGCCATCGTGTTTAAAAATGAGTCTATAGGCGGAGTTTCTATTTTTCGGGGGACGGAATTGCTGGTGAATTTGAAATGTCAACATGCCCCTTATTGGGGAATTTGGACCAAACCCGGCGCACCATTTTTGTGCTTGGAACCCTGGGATGGTTTAGCCGATCATCAAGATCACGATTATAATTTCATAAAAAAAGAAGGAATTATCCAATTGAATCCCTTAGAGTCTCGGTCGTTTGATTATCAAATATATTGGTAATTGTGAATATTTCTGGGTAATTATCGAAACGGAAAACACCTACTGAATCAAAAGACCATACTAAATCTCGAAATTCGAATTGAAACGGCGCACACCCTTAGAATCCAAGGAAACAAAATAGAATCTGGGTTTACTTGAGTACTATAAAAAAACTGGATTAACGGGATTAAAAAGTGAGTTTACTATTTTAACCATTGGATTACGGTCTCTTTTCGGTTTATTTTTTGTGTTTCAGTGAGATAAGTACGATGAACAAACTCTATACGTCTGGGCTTTTCGTAGGGGTTTTCCCATCGAATGGAATGTATTTTTTTATTCAATTGATCTCGAATAAAACCTTCTAGATTATCCCGTGCTTGATTTTCCCTACTTTCAATCAAAGTTTGAACTAAATCACAGGTTTCTAAAACAAATAATGTGAGTTCTTGTCCCAACGATTCATGCGATAAACCCCAGCAAAAAAAATCAGAGTTTGGGATGTTTAAAAGTTGACCGATTTGCTTTTCAACCGATTCAATTTGAATTTTCACTCCCCCCGAATTAATGGTGAAGTCGGCTCTCCCTAACCATTTAAATTGTTGATTTTTATCGTCCAAATGAATTAAATCGTTTGTGGTCAACCACTCGTTATTCGTTAATGTATTACGCACTTGCAAGCAGCCCGATGAGTTGGTTTGAATTTGAGTATTATCGGTTAAATGATACCAAACTTCCCCCAGTAATCTTCCTGCAAAATGCGAATAGGTTTCGGTCATTCCGAATGTGTGAATAAATTGAATTTTGGGATATTCTCGGATCAATTGTTTTTCGATTTCAATTGAGATTTCACCACCACCAACAAGCACACTGTGGAATTGAGCTAATTTTTTCTTGGAAGAATCATGGTGTAAAATATGATACAACTGGTGGGGCGTAAATGATGCAATTTTGCAATCATCGGGAATAGTTTCATCCAGAAGTGGATTCGAACTGGGTTCAATCAGGTAAAAAGATTGATTCCAGACTAAACTCCGAATGATTTGCATAAATCCGCCTACTTTATTCAATGGCAAACAGATGAGTTGCTTGTTAGGAGTAGAAATAAAGTGCTTTAATGTTTGGTTTGCACTCCAAATCA
>CAMDDG010000033.1 GCA_945890895.1 Chitinophaga pinensis
AATGGCTTCATTGATCATAGGCATTAAAATACGGTTTGCAATGAAACCCGGATAATCTTGAGTCAATGCAGGAACTTTACCTAATTTTTTAGAAAGATCAATGATGGTTTCAGTAACCGCTTTATCGGTTTTGAATCCTTCAATAATTTCAACCAATTTCATAACCGGCACTGGATTCATGAAGTGCATTCCGATTACTTTTTCTGGACGGCTAGTTACACTGCCAATTTTTGTGATACTAATGGAAGATGTATTGGAGGCAAGAATGCAATTTGCTGGGGTAAACTGATCCAAATCGCGGAAGATTTGAAGTTTTATATTGATGTTTTCGGTTGCCGCTTCTACAACCAAATCAGCATTTTCAACTCCCAACTTAAGATCAGTGAAACAAACGATTCGAGCCAATGATTCTGCTTTTTGAGCTTCGGTTATAGCTTCTTTTGCCACTTGGCGATCCATGTTTTTACTGATGGTAGCCATTGCTTTATCGAGCATTTCTTGTTTTACGTCGATGAGATTTACACTGTATCCGTTTTGAGCAAAAACGTGAACGATACCGTTCCCCATGGTTCCACCACCGATAACTGCAATTTGTTTCATGGTGCAAAGTTAACCTTTTTCAAATTGAAAAAAACGGGAACGAATAAAAATGAGTTATATTTGCACCCCAATTTAGGGGAATTACATACTTATGAAATTATCGCAGTTTAAATTTGAGTTACCGGAAGAGTTGATCGCACAAGAACCCTTGAAAACTCGCCACGATGCCCGTTTGTTGGTCATAGATCGCAAAACTCAAAAAATTGAACACCGCAAGTTCCACGATTTGTTGGATATATTCAATGAAGATGATGTATTTGTTGTAAACGACACGAAAGTGTTTACGGCGCGTATGTACGGTCAAAAAGAAAAGACAGGTGCGCAAATCGAAGTATTTCTTTTAAGAGAGTTGAATCATGAACTAAGATTGTGGGATGTTTTGGTTGATCCCGCAAGAAAGATTCGAGTTGGAAATAAATTGTATTTTGGAGATGATGATTTGGTTGCAGAAGTAGTAGACAATACAACTAGCCGTGGTAGAACCATTCGTTTCCTATTTGATGGTGACGATGAAGCATTTGATCGCGTTATTAAGAAATTAGGTGAAACCCCCATCCCTAAATACATCAATAGAACGGTAAAAGAAGAGGATGAATCATGGTATCAGTCATTATTCGCTAAAAATGTTGGAGCGGTTGCAGCTCCAGCAGCTCAATTGCATTTTACGCGCGAATTATTGATGCGTATGGATATTAAGGGAATCAAATTTGCTGAATTGACCTTACATTTGGGTTTAGGAGCTTTCCGTGAAGTAGAAGTTGAAGATCTAACTAAACACAAAATGGATAGCGAGTATTATCGTATAGCTCAAGATACCTGTGATACTGTTAATCAAGCAATTACAACTAAAAATCGCGTTGTTGCAGTAGGCGGTTCTGTAATGAGAGCACTTGAATCTTCAGTTAGTTCAATGGCTACTCTTAATCCTGGTGAAGGTTGGACGGATAAATTCTTATTCCCACCGCATAATTTTAATATAGCCAATGCCTTTATCACGAACTTACATCAGCCAGAATCACCATTGTATATGATGGCTTGTGCTTATACCGATACTGATTTTATGGAAGAAGTGTATAAAGAAGCAATCAAAGAAAAATATCGCTTCCTCTGCTATGGAGATGCAATGTTGATTATCTGATTTTTGTATCTTTGCGATTACAATTCATAAATATTGTGAGTGCAAACTATTAGCCCAGTTGGTGAAATTGGTAGACACGCCATCTTGAGGGGGTGGTGTCGCAAGACTTGCTGGTTCGAATCCAGTACTGGGCACAAATTTCTTAGTTTAGTTCCGAATAATATTTGCATACTGCAAAAAAGCTACATTTCATGCAGCTACAATTTTATAATTAGTTCCGAATAATATTTGTCCATTACAAGGGAGCTACGTATTAGGAAGCTACAATTTTATAATTAATTCCGAATGATTTTTGCCCAGTGCAAAACAACGTACAAGCCGGCAGGGAATAATCCCAAATAAAGTAGCCAGTTCAATTCAATTATGGGCATTTCGAATTTCATTAATGCCGCGGCTACCAATCCCCCGAAAAACAATCCTCCCAAATGCCCTTCGTGAGAAATGCGATTTCGGTCTTGGGTACGACTCAATAAAATACTCGCCCAAGTAAAAAGTATACCAAAAATATATGCGGGAATTGCTACAGGGATAAAAATAATCCCTACGGATAAATGAGGTTCAAGGAAAAATGATGCCATCAGCAATCCACTTACTCCTCCGGATGCTCCTAAACTTTGGTAATCATTGTCTGAACGTCTTAGAATCAATGAGAAAATAGAACCTCCAAACACAGAAAGTACAAAAATAGCAGTTAAAACGGTAGGTCCCCAGTGTAAATCGACCAGTGGGGCAAAATAGTAGATACCAACTGCATTCATGAGTAAATGCAACCACCCTGCATGCGCTAAAAATGGAGTAAATAGTCGGAAATATTCGCGATGTTCGCGAATTTGCTTAGAACTAAAAACGAAGTAGTTGATTAATTGAGGCTGCCATAATGCAGCCAAATGAGCTACAATGAGCACACAAATCAAGTACAAGGAGCTAATTTGCGATGGGTCTATTTGGGCAAAGATTTGCATGAACAAGGCAAATATGGTAAAAACATGGGTATATTTGATTGAATATTTGCGATATTTCCGACAAAAGCAGGATATTTTTGTACGTATTTCGCGGTCTGTCGCGATTTTAACTATATATGACTCTAAATACTGTCCTCACATCCCCCAAAACGAATAAAAATAAAATCATCAACGATCCGCTTCATGGATTTTTGGCATTGCCCAGTGATTTGATTTACGATGTGATTCAACATCCCTATTTTCAACGACTTAGGCGAATTCGTCAACTGGGAATGAGCGAATGGGTATATCCTGGAGCTACGCATACTCGTTTTCATCATGCCTTGGGTGCATTAAACTTAACGCTTCAAGCCATTGAAACCCTCAAGCGCAAAGGAATTGAGATTACTGATCAGGAAGCTGAGGGAACCGCTTTGGCCATCCTGTTGCATGATATTGGTCACGGACCGTATTCGCACACGTTAGAACATACTCTAATTCAAGACGTGCATCATGAAGAAATTTCCATTCGAATAATGCATCGATTAAATGATTTTTTCGGGGGACGTTTAACTGTGGCTATTGAAATTTTTACCAATGTATATAAAAAGCCATTTTTAGGACAACTTATTTCAGGACAATTGGATATGGATCGATTGGACTACCTTTTGCGCGATAGCTTTTATACCGGTGTAAGCGAAGGTATTGTGGGTGCAGATCGAATCATTCACATGCTGAATGTAAAGGATGGAAATTTGGTAGTTGAAGAAAAAGGTATTTATAGCGTTGAGAAATTTTTGATTGCGCGAAGATTAATGTATTGGCAAGTGTATTTGCACAAAACAGTGATTTCGGCGGATGCACTTTTGGTTTCGATTCTACAAAGAGCTCGAGAATTGGCATTGGAGGGACACGGTTTGGGAAATTATCACCCACTGTTGCATTTTTTAATGAATCGCGTTGATGGAAATTCATTTGACGATGAAGCTTTGGATTTGTTCTTGGTATTGGATGATATAGATATCATGTCGAGCGTTAAACAATGGCAATTTCATGAAGATTCCGTGCTCAAAGTTTTAAGTCAAAGTTTGTTAAATCGGAAACTTCCACGAGTTAAAATATCGAAAGATGAATTTTCGGATGCAGATATTTTTGAAGCCTCGGCTGCCGCATCGAATCGTTTGGGATTTTCGCATGAAATTATAACTAACTTTTTTGTAAAAACGGGGGTGTTGGAGAATCATGCATATAAAAGTGAAGGAGGAGGGATTCGAATATTGAAAAAGGATGGCAGGGTTTGTGATGTAGCAGAAGCTTCCGATAATTATAATTTAGATGCTTTGAAAGAAACCGTTACGAAGCACTTCTTGATCCATTGGAGCTGAAAAATATCGAAAAATGGCATTGGTGAAAACCGGATGCAAGATACTGGAATAGCCTATTTAAAAGGAATAGCGAATTAAATTTTGGTAGAAGGGTAAAATGCAGTAGGGTGGAAAGTAGGGTGAAAAGTAGGGTACGAATTGGGTGCAAATTAAAGGTAGAATATGAAAAATTTTAAACACAAGAAGCCGAGTTATTCGGAAGGAGTTGTAGCCAAGAAACATTTGGGTCAGCATTTCTTAAACGATTTAACGGTTGCAGAACGAATAGCAGGTTTGCTCAAGGATGAAACCTTGGATGGTATTATTGAAATAGGTCCAGGTACGGGTGTAATGACTAAGTTTCTATTTGAAAAGTGGAAGGAAAAATTATTTTGTATAGAGTTGGATTCAGAGTCGGTAAATTATTTAAAAACTGCTGATTGGTCTCAAGGTTTAAAAGTCATAGAAGGGGATTTTTTACGGATGGATCTGAATGATTTGGGATTAAGGGGTCGAATTGCCGTTATTGGTAATTATCCATATAATATAAGTACTCAGATTGTGTTTAAGATATTGGAAGAAGGTGCAGGAACTGATTTTAAGGTAGTTCAATTTGCTGGGATGTTTCAAAAAGAGGTGGCAGAACGCTTGGCTTCGGGTCATGGAAACAAGGATTATGGAATAACGAGTGTATTGCTGCAAGCATATTTTGAGTGCAAGTATGAGTTCACAGTAGAAGAGAACGCATTTAATCCACCGCCTAAAGTAAAAAGTGGGGTGATTGATTGTCGTTGGAACGAACAAAATAAGGACTATTCATTTCGGAATTTGAAGGTGGTGGTGAAACAAGCATTTTCACAGCGGAGGAAAACCTTATCAAATGCTTTGAAACCTTTATTAAATGGGGAAAATAGTATAAAAATTCGAGAAGAATGGATGGGTAAGAGAGCGGAACAATTGAGTGTTTATGATTTTGAGGAAATTGCAATTTTATTTGCAAATGCAACCCGTTGATTCATAGAGGATAAATAGTCTTATTTATTTTAATTCTAAGCAGATTTGTTTGACTTTTTAAAAAAATCTCTCAAAAGCATAGTTTTTTAATGTGACTATACGTTAAATTTGTGCCTCAAACCGCAATTAGTCTTTAAAGATGAAATTTAATACCCTAAGAGTTTTGAACAACTCGTTAATCAAAAAGACGTTGGTACTGTTATTTACGGTACTTACCCCTTTGTTTGCATTAGCTGCGAGCGACGTGATCGAGCCCCCCAAAGAGTTCAGCATTTCGAATTTTGATTGGGTTTCCATTTTTACCGTGGTATTGATCTTATTAATGATCTTGGTGATAGCCAGAGCATTTGATATTGGATCATTAACAGAAAAACTAACTGGAAAAACCATAGTAAGCTGGAACAACGTAAACGCATATGTAGGTATCATCGTATTGATACTAGGTATGATTGGAGTTTGGTACGAGTTGAATTACCACGGTAAATATTTGAAGTTGGGTAATTCTGCATCAGAACACGGTTCAACGTATGATTCTATGTTCTATTGGACATTTGGATTTACCTTTTTCGTTTTTGTGGTAACTGAGGTATTATTATTTTACTTCATGTTCAAATACCGTTATAACGAGAATCGCAAGGCATTGTATTATTTCCACAATAACAAATTAGAGGTTATCTGGACAATCGTTCCTACGATAGTTTTAACTTTCTTGGTATTGAGGGGATTTAATACTTGGTCAAAAATCACAACTGACATTCCAAAAGATAGTCAAGAAATCGAAGTGTTCGCTTATCAATTCGGATGGAAAGCTCGTTATGCTGGTGAAGATAAAGAGTTGGGTAATACAAACTTCAATTTCATTTCTGGAACGAACCCATTAGGAGTTGCTGAAGATGGCGCTATAAAAGAATTAATTGTAGAATTAGAAGGTGAAGTTGCTAAGTTAAAGGTGAAACAAGCTACTGCTGCTGATAGCATTAAAGTTTGGAAAGCTAAATACGATAGAATGGTTTCTACTGGTTTGAATCGAACGTACCCAGAAGATTTTAAAGCAGTTAAAGATCAATACAACGATGCAATAAGTGGCGCATACGAGCGTCAATTGGAAAAAGATATCAAACGTAAGAAAACAGCTTTGTCGAGAATTGCTGAATATAGGAAAGATAAAGATTTCTTCAACGGTAAAGCATCTGATGATAAAATTACCACAGAATTGGTTTTAGTGAAAAATAAACCATACGTTTTCAAGTTCAGAGCTCGTGATGTGATTCATTCTGCCTATATGCCTGATTTCCGTGTTCAAATGAATTGTGTACCAGGTATGCCTACACAGTTTGCTTTTACTCCAACTATGACGACCGAACAGGCACGCGAGATCAAAGGAAATAAAGAATTTGATTACTACTTATATTGCAACAAGATTTGTGGTGGAGCTCACTACAACATGAAGATTAAAGTGACCGTTGTGGAGAGTGAAGCTGAATATCTAACTTGGTTGGCTACTCAAGCTCCTTTCGTAGCGCCTGCATTACCTGCAGCTCCTGCAACTCCATCAACAACCGATTCAGCAACAACAACTACTACCCCAACAGTAGCATTAAAATAATTAAATTAAGACAAAGCATATGAGCACAGCAGCTTTACACGTAGACCATCACGCTGATCACCACCACAAGGAAAGTTTCATCAGCAAGTATGTGTTCTCGATGGACCACAAAATGATATCTAAACAATTCCTTATTACAGGTATTGTAATGGGTATGGTTGGTATGATTATGTCCTTGTTATTCCGTTTGCAATTGGCTTGGCCCGATGAACAATTCGGAATACTTGAAACTTTATTGGGAAAATGGGCCGTTGATGGCAAATTAGACCCCAACTTTTACATGGGCTTAGTGACAATTCACGGTACCATCATGGTATTTTATGTTTTGACTGCAGGATTGAGTGGAACATTTAGTAACTTACTAATTCCTTTGCAATTAGGTGCTCGTGACATGGCATCTCCGATGATGAATATGTTGAGCTACTGGTTCTTCTTCGCGAGTTCTGTAGTGTTGTTAATTTCAGTGGGTGTTGAAACTGGTCCTGCTTCGGGTGGATGGACAGTTTATCCTCCTCTGAGTGCATTGGAAAAAGCAATGCCTGGTTCTGGTTTGGGTATGACATTGTGGTTGACAGCAATTGCATTGTTTATAGTATCTTCCCTGTTGGGCGGTATTAATTACATCTCTACAGTTTTGAATATGCGTACAAAAGGTATGAGTATGAATAGAATGCCTCTAACAATTTGGGCATTCTTCTTTACCGCTATTTTGGGCCTATTGTCGTTCCCAGTATTATTAGGAGCAGCATTGTTCTTGATTTTTGACCGTTCTTTTGGTACAAGTTTCTATTTAAGTGATATTTATTTAGAGGGAGTTGGTGCCTTAGAAAATATAGGTGGTAGCCCGGTATTGTACCAGCATTTGTTTTGGTTCTTAGGTCACCCTGAAGTTTACATTATCTTAATGCCAGCATTGGGTATCACTTCAGAGGTAATCTCAACGAATGCTCGTAAGCCTATTTTTGGTTATACTGCCATGATTATTTCATTGATGGGTATTTCTTTCTTGTCGTTCATCGTTTGGGGTCACCACATGTTCATCACTGGTATGAATCCGTTCTTGGGTTCAGTGTTCATGATTTTGACATTGATCATTGCGGTTCCTTCAGCGGTAAAGGCGTTCAACTATTTGACTACATTGTGGAAAGGTAACCTGCGTTTCAATCCTGCAATGCTGTTCTCAATTGGATTGGTATCTTTCTTTATCTCTGGTGGTTTGACCGGTATTTATTTGGGTAACGCAGCGTTGGACATCCAATTGCACGATAGTTACTTCGTTGTAGCTCACTTCCACTTGGTTATGGGATCTGCAGCTATCTTTGGTATGTTTGCGGGTATTTACCATTGGTTCCCTAAAATGTATGGCAGAATGATGAACAAAACGTTGGGTTATTTCCACTTCTGGTTGACATTCATTACTGCTTACTTGGTGTTCTTTCCAATGCACTTTATGGGATTGGCTGGTGTTCCACGTCGTTATTACCAATTTACATTAGTTAAAGAATTTGACGTTTGGATGGATGTGAACAAATTGATTACAGTATCAGCTATTGTAGCCGGTTTTGCTCAGTTGTTATTCTTATGGAACTTCTTTTACAGCATTTTCAAAGGAAAGAAATCAGAACAGAATCCTTGGCAGGCAAATACGTTGGAATGGTCTACTCCAGTAGAACGAATTCACGGTAACTGGCCTGGTGAAATTCCAACAGTTTATAGAGGTCCTTACGAGTATTCTCGTCCTGATCGCGAAGAAGATTTCTTCCCTCAATATATCCCAGATGAAAGCGCACCAGAAGTGTTGCAACCAGAGGAAACCCAAAAAGCCCCAAGTGAAAAAGAGGAGGAGACTGTTGAGACTAGCGTATTTTTCGCTGCAATTAAGAGGGTTTTTGGATTGAGCTAATTATGGATTCAAGCGGAATAAACTCCGGATTGATAAAATGGTACAGACGAATAGGTTTATATACCTGTTCGTCTGTTTTTTTATTGTTCCTTTTAGGCAGTTTGGTAAGAGCTACAGGAAGTGGGATGGGTTGTCCAGATTGGCCTATGTGTTTTGGACAATTAGCACCCCCATTCAGTGAGAAACAATTACCATCTAACTACCAAGAAGTTTTTTTGAAAAAGCGGATCAAAAAATTGAATCGATTTGTTGCTGCACTTGAAAAAATTGGTTTGAACGAGCGAGCTGATAAGATTCGGGCCGATAAATCCTTACTAGAACCAGAGGCATTTGATGTAACTAAAGCTTGGATCGAATACATTAATCGTCTATTCGGTGTTTTAAGTGGTGTCTTTGGTGTTGCTTTTTTGATTCTGGGATTTCGCATGCGCAAGAGTTATAATGCAGCCTTTTTATGGTTATTGTTGGGATTTATTTTTCTATTACTCAACGGTTGGTTGGGTAGTTATGTGGTTGCTACGAATTTGTTACCGGGTATAGTATCATTGCATTTTATGCTATCTTTTATTTGCTTGTTTGCATTTATGAAAGCACTGGACTCTGTTGTACCTACATTGAAATTACACTCGCAGAATAATAGGATGAGTTGGAATTTGCTTAGTTTCGTCTTGTTTGTCGTGGTTATATTGGGCACTTGGTCAAGAGAACAAGTAGAAGTATTAAAGGATCTTGGTACACTATTAACAGCTGATGGTGAAATGTTGAATTTCTTAGATATGGATTGGTTATTCGTGGTACATCGCTATGTCCCTGTTATTATAGCTGTATGGGGTTATTTTTTATGGAGACGTTCGAATGTGCCTTTGTTGGATTCTCATGGTTTCTGGTTGTTAGCAGCGAGCCTAATCCAAATATGCTTAGGGGCAATTCATATTGTATATGTTATTCCTACTTGGACGCAAATAGCACACGTGGTATTGGGAAGTGGTTTATTAACCTATGTATTTGCAGTATCACTATCATTTAGAAAAAGTAAAATTTAAAGAAATGATTGGAAATAAATCGACGATTAAGGCATATGCTGAATTGGTTAAATTTCGATTGACCAGCACGGTTGTGGCAACTTCGTCATTCGGTTATATCATTGCACTAAAGTATGTAAACGGTCAGAATTGGAAAGATTATTTTGATTGGTTGTTATTTTTGGGTGTTCTGTTTGGAGGGATGCTTATCGTGTTTGCAGCAAATGGTATGAATCAAATTATAGAAAAGGATAATGATGCGAAAATGAATCGTACTTCCAATCGACCCATAGTAGAAGGTCGAATTCCAGTAGCTCACGCTCGAATTTTTTGTTGGGTGACGGGATTTTTGGGCATTTTTACTTTGATTGGTTCTGGAGCACCATTTTTATCTGTTTTATTAGGTGCGTTGAGCTTAATAATTTATGTTTTTATTTATACGCCAATGAAGCAGGTCTCACCTATTGCAGTTTTGGTAGGGGCAATTCCAGGGGCATTACCTCCGTGGATTGGTTATACTGCGGTAGTTCCGAGAATGGATGAGTTGGGATTGATTTTGTTTTTGATACAATTTTTTTGGCAATTCCCTCATTTTTGGGCAATTGCATGGCTATTGCACGATGACTATCAAAAAGCAGGTTATTGGTTACTCCCATCCCAAGGTGGAAAAGATAAAAAAAGTGCTTATCAGATTTTAATATATACAGTAATTTTGAATTTAGTGAGCCTAATGCCGCTGATGTATGGGGTATCTTCTATTAACGCTGTGTTGGTACTTATACCTTTATCGTTGTTTTTCTTTTATATGGCGTTCAGATTGTTTAGGAGTTTAGAATTAATTGATGCAAGAAAATTACTTTTTGCATCGTTTTTATACACTCCTGTTGTATTTTTGTGCTATATTTTATTTTAAACTAAATGAAAGCAGTTAAGTATAAAGATCCAAAGCCAGCAGTAGTACCAGCCAAATTAAATTTATGGTTATTTATGTTGGCAAGTAGCATGCTTTTTGCCGCTACAGTAAGTGCTTTTATAGTTCATCGTCCAGATGCTGAAGGACGAGGAGCCTGGACTGCATTTGACCTACCTATCTTTTTCTTGTATTCAACAATAATTGTGTTGCTAAGTTCAATTACTGCTTTTTATGCATATAAAAGTGCTAAGAACGACGAACTAAGTCAAAACAAAACATGGTTGCTTGTAACCACTGTTTTAGGAACTTTGTTCTGTGTTTCACAGTATTTAGGATGGCAGCAAATGGTTCGATTGGAACTAACATTTGTAAATGCTCGCCCAGAAGATATTTCTGCATCTTATGTTTGGGTTATTACCATGCTACATTTTATCCATATTTTGGGTGGAATTGGTTTGTTAATAGGCACATGGATTCAGGCAATTCGGTTGAATGTTCACAAAAAGAGCATGACTTTAATGTCAATTACACATACTTATTGGCATTTTGTAGGTTTATTGTGGATTTTCTTGTATTTATTCCTTTATTTCGCACAGTAGTAAATTTACCCAATGGCAAATCATACAGAAGCAACATTTGAGAAGCAGCCCATGTGGGCTGGTGGACGTTCTCCGTTTAATGTAAGTTACGGAAAATTAATGATGTGGATATTCTTATTATCCGACGCATTTACCTTCTCTAGTTTACTAGTTCAATACGGCGCCCAGCGCTTTAGTAACATTCAATCACCGGTAACCACTAAATGGCCCGACCCGGCTTCCATTTTCAATCACTTTCCGTTTATGCATGGTTTGCATTTGCCTTTGCTTTTTGTGAGTGTAATGACGTTCATTTTGATCTTGAGTTCAGTTACAATGGTACTCGCGGTTGAGGCGGGTCACCGTAATAGTAAGAAAGAGGTACAACGTTATATGTTATATACCATTGTTGGTGGTGCAGCGTTTTTAGGTTGTCAGGCTTGGGAATGGTCAACCTTTATACACGAAGGAGCTCGTTTGTATGGAAATACCTTTGGTATTACTGAACAAGGTTATAAACATTTAAGTAGCGTTGGATTTGGAGATCATTTCGAATGGGCGATTGGAGATAGAACCAATGGACCAGTTCCTTTTGCGGCTTTATTCTTTATTGTAACAGGTTTTCACGGATTCCACGTTTTTTCAGGAGTAGTAATCAATGTGGTAGTATATATCATGACTGTTCGCGGCGTTTTTGAACGTCGTGGTCACTACGAAATGATTGAAAAGGCTGGTTTGTACTGGCATTTTGTCGACCTAGTTTGGGTGTTTGTTTTTACATTCTTCTATTTAATCTAACCATTAACCTAGCAATAATTAATTTATAAATTATGGAATTTCACGCAAAACCAGGCGAATACGATCCAATTAACTACGTACCTAGGACTGAAAGCCATGGAACAAAAGAACTTTGGAAAACGTTTTGGCTTTTATTGGGTATCACCATTTTGGACTTTATCATTTATTTTGTGATGGGACCTTCTGGATTAAGAAATGTAATTTTTATCCTTTTCGGTTTAGTAAAGGCTTATTATATAGTGGGTGCTTTTATGCACTTAAAGCACGAAAAGATTAACTTAGCATTGGCAATTCTGGTTCCCACAATTTTTATTTTTGGATTGATTATGGGATTGTTATATGAGGGCCATGCTTTGAGCATGATGAAATAAATATGTCAATTTTTTCTAAAAAGAATATAAAAGTGGCCGCTTTCGCGGCCCTTATTATTTTGCCTGCCTTAGGTGTTTTCTTTTGGGGTAATTTAAGTTGGGTACATAAAGAATTGCCTATTTTGGGTAATACCCAGGTGTTGCCTAATGGAGAAAAAGAATATCACACTGTAGGCGATGTTGTTTTGTTTAACCAACACGGTCAAAAAATAAGCATGTCCGACTTTGACTCTTCTATTTTGTTGGTGAACATTTTTTTTGCAAGTTGTCCTGAAGTATGTCCTGAAATGAACAAACAAATTCAATCAGTGGCTGAAGGTTATATTCGTGAAAACAATATTAAGTTTTTAACTGTTTCTATAGATCCAGAATCCGATTCTGTACCCGTGCTTAAACGATACGCCGACGCATATAATGCCGATTTAAACAAACGTACTTTTGCAACTGGTAATAAAAAGGAAATTTACGACTGGGTAATAAATGATCTATTATTAGCTACCGAACAACGTGGTGCCGATTTTATTCACGACGACAAAGTAGTTATTATTGATCGCGACAGAAGAATTCGTGCAATTTTACCAACGAGAGCTGCAACGAATAGTGAGAAAATAGAGTTAATACGTAGAATTAAAGACGATATCGAAAATCTTAAATATGAATACAGAAAAAAAGCTTTGGATAAGTGATAAGTCCTTCTTTTGGTTGGTAGTAGGCATTTCGTTGGTTGTGCCTGCTGTTGTTTCCTTGTTACGCTACATGCCCGATAATCTTCGGCCTTCTGTGGAGTTCGCTCGTACTTTGCCTAGAGTGAATGCCATTATTAATTCATTGGTTTCTATCACATTGGTATTTGGATTTTGGGCCATTCGCTACAAGAATGATAAAGGTTTGCACCAGAAATTTATGGCGACAAGTTTTCTACTTTCTACGCTGTTTTTAGTGAGCTACATCATTTATCATTTTACTGTCCCGCATGTAAACTTTTGCAAGGATGGTTGGATAAAGGTTATTTATTTGTTGATCTTATTTTCACACATAGTACTCGCAGCAATTATTTTGCCTATGGTACTTTATACGATTTATTACAGTACCTCAGGTCAGTTTTCTAAACATAGGAAATGGGCTAGATGGACGTTCCCATTGTGGTTGTACGTCTCTGTAACAGGTGTGGTGGTGTATTTGATGCTTTCTCCTTGTTTGGGTAATTGATACAACAACCATTAAGTTTTAGTAGAGATTTAAATTTGAGTTTTGTTTTTTGCTCCTACTATCTTAAATTTCAGAATGATAATTAATTTCTTTGGTTTTTGTGGTGTAGAGTAATTAAGTTTTATTTGATTTCTGGGTCTGAATATCTGAATAAGTTACTCTAACGGTGCTTTTGTGATTATAATCACCTACAATATAACTTAAAAGTTGTAAATTCGTATTCAATAAAAACTTTTATTAAAAACCTTTATTAACATGAAAAAAGTATCTGCTTTGTTGTTGATTACCACGTTGTTTTTAGGTTCGACATATTCACAATGTCCGATGTGTAAGACTGCTTTAACTAGCGCTCGCAAAGAAGGTGTAAATAAGTATGATCGACAGGTAGGCAATGGTATAAATAAGGGAATCTTGTTTCTTATGTCCGTGCCGTATGTGTTGGTAGCTGGTGCCGGATTTGCTTTTTATAAATCCAACCAAAAGAAAAAAGCACAGTCAAAACCTGTGCGTTACTAAAAATGGCTACAAATCGAGCGGGTGTTATAGCTTTTTTCGGGGGTAAATGTCCCAAATGTGGAAAAGGTAAGGTTTTTAAAAATTCCATATTGTCATTCAAGAAATTCACCGATACCAATTTGGAATGTTCACATTGTAAATTGAGTTTAGAACCGGAAACAGGTTTCTTTTTTGGTGCAATGTATTGGAGTTATGCCATATTGGTTGGTTTTACCATTGTAATGTCTATCATCTTAAACCTTCTGGGATATTTTGATAAAGCGCTGTACATTATACCTGTATTAATTGTGTTTACGTTGCCTTGGGTTTTTCGCTGGGGAAGACTATTGATGTTGTATATAGTTTATCCCTTGATGTACAAGGATAAGTTCTATGGTAAGGATTCCAAAGAATACAATAACTAGTTTCTAGATCTAACCAATAATCAAGTTAGGAAATTATTTTAGTTTCAAATGGAATTGGTGATTAGAATTTAACTAAAGGAACGAAAATGCAAAATAAGTATTAGTTTTAAGCATATTTTATGGCATTCAAAATATAAATCCCGACTAAAAACTTAGCCGGGATTTTTTGTGCCAATATTTTAATTACACTATTTTAGAAATCACTTTTTTAATTCAATGCAAATTTGCTAAAAAGCAGAAGTACTATTTTGAGAATTATAAAAATGTAGAATTCTTAAACCTACTTAAATTTTAAATTATTCTCCAGCAGTTGGATCTACTTCAACTACGGTTTCACCTTGATTGATTTTCGCTAAAATTTTTGCTTCAATATCAGCGATTAATTCTGGATTATCTTCTAACAACGATTTAACGGAATCTCTTCCTTGGCCCAATTTAGTGCCATCATAGCTGAACCATGAGCCGCTTTTTTGAACGATATTGTTGTCTACCGCAATATCTAAAACTTCACCAACGCGACTGATTCCCTTACCGTACATTATGTCAAATTCAACTACTCGAAATGGAGGAGCAACTTTGTTTTTAGCGACTTTCACTTTTGTTCGGTTTCCAATTATTTCATCACCATCTTTGATTTGTGCATTTCTACGAATATCCAAACGGATGGAAGCGTAGAATTTTAGCGCATTACCACCGGTAGTCGTTTCTGGATTACCAAACATGACCCCAATTTTTTCACGAAGCTGGTTAATGAAAATTGCGATACAGCCGGTTTTATTGATTGTACCCGTTAGTTTTCTAAGAGCTTGCGACATTAAACGCGCGTGTAAACCAACTTTACTATCGCCCATATCGCCTTCAATTTCTGCACGAGGAACCAATGCTGCTACGGAGTCAATTACCAATACATCGATAGCACCAGAACGAACTAAATTATCGGCGATCTCAAGCGCTTGTTCTCCATCATCGGGTTGTGAAATCAACAGATTCGATGTATCGATACCTAATTTTTCGGCATAAAACTTATCGAAAGCGTGTTCAGCATCAATGAATGCACAAATACCGCCTTTTTTCTGTGCTTCAGCAATAGTGTGAAGTGCAACTGTAGTTTTACCGGAACTTTCTGGACCATAAATTTCAACGATTCTTCCTCGAGGGAATCCTCCAACTCCTAAGGCTAAATCCAATCCAAATGACCCAGTGGAAATAACATCTACACTTACTTTATGGGTATCATCCATTTTCATTACGATGCCTTTACCATAGGACTTTTCAAGTCGTTCAATGGTTTGTTGAAGGGCTTTTAGTTTTTCTTTTTGTTCGCTCATTATGGTTTCAAATTTATAGATCCGTTGTTAAAATTGATTTGCGTTTTTTGCAAATATTCAAATGGTGATTTGCACAATTCGAGGATTCAAAAATACGCGAATGAAAATATATTTGCCAAATAAATGTTAAAAAAATTATCAAACATGGAATCAAAAGTTATGGCAGGAATGAGCATCCCCCGAAAATCGATAAGAAGTAAAGGGGAATTGAGTGATTTAGAATCGGTTAAGTTCAAACTTCAACAGCAAGGTCGAAGAGCTTTGTCGGAATGGGAGTTATTGTTGTTGGTACTTAATTATCGGGGAAATCGGAAATACGAATTGGAAGAATGCCGAATGTTGTTGAATAAGTATGAAAACAGATTGGAGGATTTCTCTCAAATCTCTATGGAAGAAGTGTTGAATATTGACGGTATGACCGAATCACAAGGTATTTTATTGCTTGCGATGTGGGAATTAGCGAATCGCAAATGGACCAACAATGAGCAAAGGACCAGCATTCGCAACAGTGGTGATGTAAAGAATATTTTGCGGCATTATTTAATGGATTTATCGCATGAAGAATTTTATGTATTGTATTTAAACCGTGCGAATCGGGTAATTAAATTAGAACAATTGAGTAAAGGCGGGTTGACAGCAACGGTGGTGGATGTAAAATTAATGATGCGACAAGCGTTGTTGTTAAAAGCTTCTACATTAATTTTGGCACATAATCATCCATCGGGGAATTTACGTCCCTCGGAGGAAGACTTACAATTAACAGCACAAATCAAAAAAGCGTGTAAGTATTTTGATTTGAAATTATTGGATCATTTGATATTTGGAGGTAAAGAAGTGCTGAGTTTTGCAGATGACGGCTTATTGTAGAGTGAGAAATTTGGAGGCAAAGAAGTGCTAAGTTTTGCAGATGACCGCCTATTTTAGAGTAGGATGAAGAAATAGTACCAGTTGTTGCAGTCAGAGTTAATGTCCGTCAAGAAATGGAGATTTTCAAAGGTTAATTCAAAATTGTAGTAAATTATGAATTTAGTTGATATTCAAAATTTGTAGAGTGAATTGGAACTGGAATTTTGGTTAATTAAGGCGAATTCAGTTGAAAAAAATATTTGAAATTCAATGAAAATATGGATGCATAATCATGAACAAAAATCGTTTTGAAAATCGTAAATTCGCACCACAATATGAACGAATTCAATGCCCGCTATTCAACGCCTTTTGAGCAAAGGCATAATGGCCCAAGTAACGATGATGTACGCCAAATGTTAGAAGTGATTGGTGTAAGTAGTTTGGATGAATTGATTGATAAAACCGTTCCAACTAACATCCGCATGAAGGATGTGTTGAATGTGGGTGCACCACAATCTGAAGCGGAGTTTCTGAATCAATTAAGAAAAGTGGCTTCGAAAAATAAAGTATTTAAGAATTACATAGGTATGGGTTACTACAACACCCATACACCACCTGTGATTTTAAGAAATATCATGGAAAATCCAGGATGGTATACGCAATATACCCCTTACCAAGCGGAGATTGCTCAAGGTCGCTTGGAAGCCCTTTTGAATTTTCAAACCATGGTTATTGAGTTGACCGGTATGGAAATTGCTAATGCATCGTTGTTGGATGAAGCAACTGCAGCAGCAGAGTGTATGACCATGTTTAAAGGTTTATTGGATAAGAAAAGTACAGCCACCAAATTTTTCGTTGATAAAGAAACCTTTGCACAAACCTTAGACGTAATTATTACCCGTGCTGAACCCATGGAAATAGAGGTTGTAGTAGGAGATTTCAAAACCTTTACTCCCGATGAAAGCTATTTCGGCGCTTTGGTTCAATATCCAAACGACAAAGGAAGTATCGAAGACTACCGTTCGTTTGCAAAAGCATGTGCTGAAAAAGGTGTAAAAACTTGTTTTGCATCCGATTTATTGGCGTTGACATTGCTTACTTCACCCGGTGAATTGGGAGCAGACTGCGTAATTGGAAATACCCAACGTTTTGGTGTTCCTTTGGGATTTGGAGGACCTCATGCTGCTTTCTTCGCTACTAAAGATGAATTCAAACGTCAAGTTCCAGGTCGAATAATAGGTATTTCCGTAGATCGCAATGGTAATCGTGCTTTACGTATGGCATTGCAAACACGTGAACAACATATCAAGCGTCAAAATGCCACTTCAAACATTTGTACTGCACAAGTATTGTTGAGTATTATGGCGAGTATGTATGCGGTATATCATGGTCCAGACGGTTTGAAAAAGATTGCAGGTCGTGTTCATGGTCAAGCTACCATTTTATCTGAGGAATTGGCAAAATTGGGTTACAAAAACCACAATGCTGATTTCTTTGATACACTTTATATTGAGTCGCCAATAGCATCCTCAGAACTCAAAAAACTTGCGGAAGCACATGAAATCAATTTCCGTTATTTTGAAAATGGATTTATCGGAATTTCATTGGATGAAACCGTTACTGAAGCTGATATCAATACCATAATTGATGTATTTGCAAAGGCTGCTGGTAAGTCGGCTGCTGCAGTTTATACGGATAAAAATGTAAAATTGAACTGGCCAAATTGGGCAGTTCGTACTTCGGATTTCATGACTCACCCGGTGTTTAATAGCTACCATATTGAGCATGAAATGTTGCGTTATATCAAGCGCTTAGAATCTAAAGATTTGAGTTTGGTTCACAGCATGATTCCTTTGGGATCGTGTACCATGAAATTGAACGCAACCGCGGAAATGATACCTGTAACCTGGCCTGAATTCAATCAATTGCATCCTTTTGCTCCGTTGAACCAAGTGGAAGGTTACATAGAAATGATCAACGAATTGGATCGAGATTTAAGCCAAATTACTGGATTTGCTAAGATGAGTATGCAACCAAATGCAGGATCTCAAGGCGAATATGCAGGTTTGATGGTAATTCGTGAGTATTTCAAAGATCGCGGTGAATCTCACAGAAATATAGCATTAATTCCTTCTAGTGCTCACGGAACGAACCCTGCATCTGCTGTTATGGCAGGAATGAAAGTCGTTGTAACCAAGTGCGATGATTTAGGAAATATTGATGTTGCAGACTTAAAAGAAAAGGCAGAACAATATAAGAATGAATTGGCTGTATTAATGGTAACCTACCCAAGTACACACGGAGTATTTGAAAGTGCTATTAAGGAAATCACACAAATTATTCATGATTGTGGTGGTCAAGTTTATATGGATGGTGCTAATATGAATGCCCAAGTGGGATTAACATCACCCGGTTTGATTGGTGCAGATGTTTGTCACTTGAACTTACACAAAACCTTCTGTATTCCACACGGTGGAGGTGGACCTGGTATGGGCCCAATCGGTGTAGCGGCGCATTTGGCTCCTTATTTACCTGGTCATGCCGTGGTTGATATGGGTTCTGAAAAAGCAATGAGCGCTGTTTCGGCTGCTCCATGGGGATCTGCAAGCATTTTGTTGATTTCATACGCATACATCAAAATGATGGGCGGAGAGGGATTAACCAATGCTACCAAAGTGGCAATTCTGAATGCTAACTACATGAAGTCAAGATTGGAAAAAGAATTCCCCATTTTGTACGTAGGTGAGAATGGATTCGCAGCACATGAAATGATTGTTGATACACGCAAGTTCAAACAAACGGCACATGTTGAAGCAGAAGATATCGCTAAGCGTTTGATGGATTATGGTTACCATGCTCCCACGTTGAGTTTCCCAGTTGCTGGAACGTTGATGATTGAGCCAACGGAAAGTGAAAGTAAAGCGGAATTGGATCGATTTTGCGATGCTTTATTGGGAATCCGTGAAGAAATCAGAGAAATCGAAGAAGGAAAAGCAGATGCCGAAGTGAATGTGTTGAAAAATGCACCTCATACGGCCCTTGAAGTAACTTCGGACAACTGGAATTTCTCCTATTCTCGCGAGAAAGCAGCATATCCAATTGCCTACTTGAAGGAATTTAAGTTCTGGCCCATGGTTGCTCGTGTTAACAACACCTATGGCGATCGTAACTTGGTGTGTGCTTGCATTCCAACAGAAGCTTATGCCGAGAATTAAATCGAGCTAACCAATTAATAATTAAAATTATAGTTCAAACTAAAGGCCGCCCTTGGGCGGCCTTTAGTTTATTTAGGTTGCTAGTGTTACTAGTTTTTAAAGTTCACTTAGTTTGCTAGTGTTTCTAGTTTTTAAAGTTCGTATAGCTAGAAACCAAATTAACAGATTTCTATTAGTTACACCATCACAAAACGATATACTCTCGGTGATGTGGGCGCACTCGCTTCAATTTCTATTTTAATTACGGGCAAGGATTCCAACACATCAATTCCCATTTCTGCCCATTCAATTAGCCAAATGTCATTTCCTTCGTGAAGTTCTTCCTCAATGCCAGAATCATACAATTCATCTATCGACTCGATACGATACCAATCACTGTGGTGAATGCGTTTGTGTTTAATACGACGCACTTGGTTTCCGGATGTTGTTTCTTCCAATCGTTGAGGAACATCAGAATTTACTTGAAGTGGTGGTATTGGGTTTAAATCGGAATTAGTATAGTTTAATTGCTTAGGAACATCAGAATGTACTTGAATAGGCACTCGGTTTATATCGGAAAAACCAAGGTCTAATTCATTATTATTCTTATTATTATTGGGCGAATCAAGATTCGTTGATTTGTTCAAATGTGTGGCATTGATTTCCAAATCAACTGTATTTTCCAAATCATACGTATTTACCAAACCATAAGTAGGACTTCCCACTATTCCTGAATACCCCAGTTCTCGTACCAAGCTTCGAATTAACGTAGTTTTACCCGCTCCTAAATCCCCCGAAAACCAAAAAATACGGATCGATTTTTCTTCGATGATCCTAATAATTGCTGCAATTACTTCCGATAAATTGGATTCGACTGCTGTGATGGTGAATAGCTCTTTTTCCATGGTTAAAATGAATTTCAGCAGTTGATTCTATTTACAAATTTGACGTAATATCGTTGTTTAGCACCATGCATTCAATGCAAAAATGGAATAACAAGTGCGTATTTCCGTATAATATCAATTCAGTAACTCGAATTTTTATTTCTTTGTCGATAAAACAATGAGCGGACACATCATTTCTTCCAAACTGATTCCCCCGTGTTGGAACGTATTTTTGTAGTAATTTACGTAATAATTATAGTTGTTTGGATAAGCAAAAAAGTCGTTTTCTTTGGCAAAAACAAACACGCTGCTCAAATGTTGTAAGGGCAAGAAATGAGAATGTGGTTTCTTTACTTCGAATACTTCTTTAGGGTTGTAAGTTAGGTTCTTGCCTTGTTTGTAACGCAAGTTGGTATTTACGTTTTTATCGCCAACCACTTTGATTGCATCCTTAACACGAATGCTGCCATGGTCTGTAGTGATTACAATTTTACACGGTTTTTCAGCAATCCGTTGTAATGATTCCCACAAAGGCGAATGTTTAAACCAAGTGGCAGTAACATTGCGGTACGCTGCTTCATCTTCCGCCAATTCTCTCACAATGTGAACATCGGTACGAGCATGTGAAAATGCATCCACGAAATTGTAAACAATTACATTCAGCGGGTTTTTGCGCATATTGGGAACTTGATCCACCAATTCTTTTGCGTTATTTAGGTTGGTTACTTTGGTATATGAGAACTTAATATCGCGACGTAATCGTTTGAGTTGCTCTTGTAAAAATTCCTTTTCATATAGATTTTTTCCGCCCTCATCTTCATCGTTAGACCACATATTGGGGAAGTTTTTCTCAATATCCAATGGCAACAATCCGCTAAAAATGGAATTTCGACAATATTGGGTGGTGGTGGGAAGAATACTCATATACATATCCTCCGATTCCGTTCTGAATATCTCATTTAAGGTTTCAGATATGGCTCTCCACTGGTCGAAGCGCAAATTATCTAAAACCACTAAATACACGGGAATATCATCGTCGAGCAATGGATTTACTGCGGTTCTGAATAAATTGTGGCTCATCACCAGATTTTCTTTTTTGCCGTGAATAAATTCCTCGTAGTTATTGGTTACGTATTTGCAAAAAGCACGATTGGCATCCGATTTTTGGGTTTCTAGAACTTCACGCATTCCATCTTCGGTTAACTCCATTTCCCAGTAAACCAGCTTTTTGTAGAGTTCTTTCCACTCGTCAAAATTCAATTTATCGGAAACTGTCATTCCAATTTGCATGAATTCGCGTTGATAACCTTGGGTGGATTTTTGATTCACCAAACGTTTTTCATCGAGATTCTTTTTGATAGCAAGCAAAATTTGATTTGGATTCACCGGCTTAATCAAGTAATCGGCAATTTTTGCCCCGATGGCCTCCTCCATAATGTGCTCTTCCTCATTTTTCGTAATCATGATAACGGGAAGATTGGGCTGATCTTGCTTTATTTGTGCTAAAGCATCCAAACCCGATATACCAGGCATGTTCTCATCCAAGAAAACCAAATCGATGTCGGATTTTTTAATTTCCTCAATGGCATCGCGTCCACTCTTCACCGTAGTGACTTTGTATCCCTTCCCTTCTAAAAATAGAATATGGGGTTTTAGTAAATCGATTTCGTCGTCGGCCCAGAGAATATGTGCTAGCATGGTATATAAAACGTATAAACTTCCACAAAATTCGGTGTTTTTCCAAGTATTTTTTTGATTTTTGTCCGATAGATTGCGCATTATGTAGCAAATTTGCATTATGAGTTCCCATCACATCGTTCGCGACAATCAAGAACCGGCCTTAATCATTGCCAATGGAGAAGCTTGTTCGCTCGCGCTTATGCACGAATTGATGGAATGGTCGCCCAAAGTAGTTGTTCTCGATGGTGCACTTCCACGGGTATTGGAATTGGGTCTCAAAGTGGATGTTTGGTTGGGGGATTTCGATTCGGGAGCAGAAGAGGAACTCCTAAAAGGTGAATTTGCTAACTCGCCTCAACTGTCACACATTCAACGCGTTCACACTCCGGATCAGGAATTTACCGATTTGCAAAAAGCATTTCATTTTTTGTTGGGGGATGGTTTTTCTGCGGTGAATGTAGTTTGGGCTACGGGTCGCAGGCAGGATCATCATTTAAATAATATTTTTACGTTAGCTCGCTATTCGGATCGGTTGACCATTAATTTTTTAGATGACTATGGCCGCGTGTTTGCATCCCCCAAAAAGTTTAAAAAATGGTATCCCAAGAACACCGATATTTCCCTGATTCCCTGCGGGAAAGCGTTGGGAGTTACCACTCAGAATTTGGTGTGGAATTTGAATAACGAAACCCTTGAATTACCTGAAAGAACGAGCAGTTCCAATCGAGTTTTGGCAGATGGTTTTGTGGAAATTGAGTATATTGAAGGTCATCTTTTGATCATGGAATGTTGGGATAAACGAGAATTTAACGTATGAAAATAATCACCTATAATGTAAACGGAATTCGAAGTGCTGCTTCGAAAGGTTTGAAAGATTATATCGAAAATTCGGAAGCAGATATGGTTTGTTTCCAGGAATTAAAGGCCTTGCCGGAGCAAATCGATGCATCAGAATTTGAATCGTTGGGATATCATTGTTATTGGTTTTCCGCTCAGAAAAAAGGCTATAGCGGTGTAGGGATTATTACCAAACACGAACCATTGAATGTCGTTAGGGGTTGCGGACACGAATTGTACGATGCCGAGGGTAGGGTAATCCGTTTGGATTATTCCTGGGGAAGCGTTATTTCAGCTTACTTTCCAAGTGGAACTTCGGGCGATGAACGTCAGAACGTGAAAATGGACTTCTTAAATCACTTCTTTGAACATGCCCAGGAATTGAGAAAAACCATTCCTAACTTGGTGGTTTGTGGTGATTACAACATCTGTCATCATGCTATTGATATTCACGATCCGATTGGAAATAAGAACAGTACCGGATTTTTACCCGAAGAGCGGGAATGGATGTCGAAGTGGTTTGATTCAGGCTTCACAGATTCATTCCGAACCTTGCACGAAGGGGAAGCACATCAATATACATGGTGGAGTTTTAGGGCCAATGCACGCGCCAATAACAAGGGCTGGAGAATAGATTACATCAGTGTTGCAGGAGATTTACCGGTAGCAGATTCCGGTATTGAACCCGATGCCAAACATTCGGATCATTGTCCGTCGTGGGTGAGGTTGGCGATTTGAAGTTCTCCGCACACCAACCGTCCCCCGAAACAAGACATAAGTGAATTAATTGAATAACAATTCCGTTACTTCACAATATACTCCTCGCGAATCGTGCCCTGTGGCGTGATAATCAACGCCTTAGTCTGGTTGATCGTTTTCGTTACTGTTTGAACCGGCTGATTCAATCGGAAGCGAATTTCCATGTTATACACCATTTGGATGCCCGGAATTTTAGGCGATGGATTGATAATTGCATCAAATCCGCGGGTTGAAATTTGATTGTGAAACAATGTCGAACGTTGCGGACGACCTCCGCCTATCTTAGCTGAACTTCCTCCCGCTTCCGTTGAAGTTTCCTCTTCCAAGGCACTCACAGCCAACGGTTGGTAATGTACGTACTGATCGACCGGGAAATACTGATTTTGACTTTCGTAAATGGTTTTAAAACAGGTGTCCAAACGAATTCCAGCCTTGGCAAAATGCTTCAACCGTTCTTTCATCACTTCATCGGCTTTTGCACGCATTTTCTGTGTAGCTGTTTGCACTGAATCGTATAAGTATTCTACTTTGATTAAATCATAGATTTCGCATTGCGCGGCCATGGTGAAAAGACGGTCCAATTGTTCGGGTTTCGTGTATCGAACGTGGATGTTTTTCTGCATTTCAAATCCTTTGGGGACTTCGGTATAGGTTTTTGAAAAGATCTTTTTTTCTTTCTCGAAAATAGGTACCAGTGCAATCATATCTACGTAAAAATCGGTGGGTTTAACTCCCAATTCTTTAGATAGTTGGATGAATTTCTTGATTCGTTTTTCGATTAAACTATCCAACTCTTGAATTTTCTTACCGGCTTGATTCAAGTGAAATATGGCGTTGTAACCCGTTGGCTCTGCATTATTTAGAACGCTAATAGCCATAACCACTTCATTGCCATTCATATACGTAGCATTGGTGTTGTTCACTTGCTGCATCACGGCATCGTAACCATTACTACCGTAGTATTGTTGCGAATTCATTTGTCTTCCTGCATCACTGGAATATTGAGCGCGTTCTTTTCTCTTCGATGATTCGTAATCGGCTGACGCTGCCGGAACTGCTTGCGCTTGATAGGTGGCATTCATTTTAAAACGATTGTTGTCGTTGTAGGTGCCGTTTCCTGAAACTTGAGCCAGGATGGGAGAGGTAAACAGGGCTACCGTCCCCAGAAAAAATGATGTAGATTTCATTGAATTGTATAATTTTTTAAATGTTAATTTTAAGGTTTTCGGGGGATGACTTCACGCAATTGCGGTTCAATCGAAGCCCTACTTAATACCACAACGCTGGAAAAGGTAAATTTCGTTTGTCGGATTTTTTTGAAGGTTTGTAGGGAAAGATCGAAAATAATTGATTAACTTTCATTTAGAATCGTAAAAATCAGCAGCTTAAAAATGAGTAAAACGGAGAAGTTCAATCGGAATTTTTGGGTGTATTTTATTTTTTGGGGGATGCTTTTTTGGGGGATGAGCAGTTGCAAACGAGAAAGTCC
>CAMDDG010000034.1 GCA_945890895.1 Chitinophaga pinensis
GACATTCAAGAGAAAGACCGATTCTCCGTAGTGTTGGCTAATCCTCCTTTCGGGGGAAAGGAGAGGCCTGAAGTTCAGCAGAATTTCGACATCAAGACGAGCGAAACGGCATTCCTTTTTTTACAGCACTTCATTAAAATTCTAAAAGCGGGTGGAAGAGCGGCCATCGTTATTAAGAATACATTCCTCAGCAATACGGATAACGCTTCCATTGCATTAAGAAAGCACTTGTTAGAAAGTTGCAATCTTCACACGATTTTGGATATGCCATCGGGTACATTTCAAGGGGCGGGAGTGAAGACGGTGGTTTTGTTTTATGATAAGGGACAACCGACCAAGAAAATTTGGTACTATCAATTGGATCCAGGAAGAAACATGGGGAAAACCAATCCTTTGAATGATAAGGATTTGGAGGATTTTCTTTCACTTCAGAAGTCCAAAGCAGATTCAGACAAATCATGGACATTGGATGTTTCCAATGTCGATTCGTCGACTTACGATTTATCGGTAAAAAATCCCACCAAGAAAGAAGAGAAGGTTGTTCGCAATCCTGCTGAAATTTTAGCCGAAATGAAATCACTGGACGAAGAAACCAATAACATTCTAAACTCAATAGCCGATTTGATATGAAGGACGGTTGGGAGTTAAAGACATTAGGGGAAGTATGCAAAATTATAGGCGGTGGTACACCTAGTAAAAACCGATCGGACTACTACAATGGCCCAATCAATTGGGCCACAGTTCGAGACTTAAATTCAGAGACATTATTAACTACAGAACATACAATTACTACTTTGGGACTTGAAAGTAGTTCGACAAATTTAATTCCCCAAAATAGCGTAATTTTTGCATCTAGAGTTGGTCTTGGAAAAGTTTGTATAGCAAAAATTGATGTTGCAATTAATCAAGATTTAAGAGCTTTAATACCCAAAAGCGAAACTCAACTAAATGTAAATTTCTTATTCAGATGGCTGCAAAATCAAAGTGATGCAATAAGAAATGCTGGACAAGGAGCTACCGTTCAAGGAGTTACTTTGCCATTTATCAAAAACTTGCAAATCCCAATCCCCCCACTCCCTGAACAACAACGAATAGTATCTATTATTGACAAGGCTTTTGAAGCTATTGACAAGGCAATTGAAAACACCCAAAAGAACCTCCAGAACTCCAAAGAACTGTTTGAAAGTTACCTTAATTCTGTATTTGAAAATACGAGTGAGGGTTGGGAAAGGAAGTTGTTAAGTGATGTTTGTAAATATGACAAAACGCCACACGATAAATTGAGTTTGCCCTATGTTGGGCTTGAAGACATTCAATCAAATACAGGTTCATTTATCGGGGTCCTCGAACCCAAAAGTGTAAAAAGTACGACGTTTCGTTTTTCAAATAAGCACGTTTTATACGGCAGACTCCGACCATATTTGAATAAAGTACTATTGCCAAATTTTGAAGGTCATTGCTCCACAGAAATATTTCCAGTTAAACCACTACAAGATGTTATTGACAGAAAATATCTATTTTACTGGTTTATCTGCGGTGAAACAATGAAAAAGATAAATGCAACTTGGACAGGAGCCACACTACCACGAGCAAACATGAACACAGTTTTAGGATTCGAAATAATCACACCCTCTTTACAAACTCAACAAACCGTTGTTATGAAATTAGACAACGTACTATCTGAAACCAAAAATTTGGAAGTTAAATACCAACAAAAACTTGCTAATTTAGAGGAATTAAAGAAGTCAATACTTAACAAAGCATTTGCAGGAGAACTATAACATGAAAGACCTTACTTGGAAAGATGCAATAATTAAAGTTTTACAGGAAGAACAAAGACCCCTTCACTATAGGGAAATTGCCCAGCTTATTGCTGAAAAAGGTTATCGCAAATCGCTTGGCGCAACTCCTCAAGATACGGTTAGCGCACAACTATCCACGGATGTTAAAAACAATAGTAACGAATCGGTTTTTATTAAAGTGGATAAAGGCATTTATTCTTTAAGAGAGGAAATTATTCATACGAAAGCGGTAAATCTCTCGGTGGAACTCGAAGCCGAATCGACCAATAAAAATGGCATAATAAATTCTTATGGAATTTATTGGAACAGAGAGCTGGTCCATTGGAAAACCAACCCTAATCTTTTGGGAATACAGACGCAAGGTGCTTTAGAAGTTAACTTTCAATCACAAATTGGGATATATTTACTTCATGATGCCAGAGAAACAATTTACGTTGGACAAGCAATCAAACAAACTCTTGGGGAAAGACTGCGTCAACACACAGTAGATAGACTCAATGGGAGATGGGATAGATTTTCTTGGTTCGGCTTCTACCCTGTCAAAGACGATGGAAGTTTAGAATCAATTAAAAGTACCACTGAATTAAGCATGAAGGATTTGGGGGATCTTTTAGAAGCAATCTTAATCGAATCCATCGAACCAAGACAAAATAGAAAGCAAGGAGATCAATTTTCCGGAATCGAATACATGCAAAAAGAGGATGATATTATAAAACGTCGAAAAGAAGATCAGTACTTAATAGATTTACTTTCAAAAAGAAAATAACCATGAACGAAGCGGAAACCATAGCCAACTTAATTGACCCGCACCTTCGAAGCAAGGGGTGGCATTCCAATGGAAGCGTGATTAAGCGTGAGTTTCCGATAACGCTGGGAAGAATCCTCGGACAAGGTCGCAGGGCAACTCCTGAAAAAGCCGATATCGTTCTGCAATACAACAACAGAAACATCGCCGTAATTGAGGCCAAAAAAGAAGATTTGTACGTAAGCGATGGCCGAGATCAAGCCATCCGCTACGCACAACGCCTAAATGTAAGATATACCTACAGCACCAACGGACACAGCTACTGGCAAATCGATTTACTCACCCAAGAAGAAGTCGAAATCTTCGATTTTCCTTCACCTGAGGAATTATGGGGGATGTCTTTTGATTCGGCCAACGCCAGTCCCGAAGAAATATCATCCCAAGAACTTAAAGACAGACTTTTATCTATCCCTTTCCAAGATAAAGGAGGAACGTGGAAGCCTCGATATTATCAAGAAAATGCCATTACCAAAGTCATTGAAGCCATTGCGAATAAGCAACAGCGAATTCTACTTACTTTGGCTACGGGCACAGGTAAAACCGCTATCGCGTTTCAAATTGCTTGGAAGTTGTTTGAGGGAAAGTGGAGCTTATCGGGGAATCAAAGAAGACCCAGAATTCTCTTCCTCGCTGATAGAAATATTCTTGCCGACCAGGCATTTAATGCGTTTTCCGCCTTTGAGGAAGATGCATTGGTGCGAATTAAACCATCCGACATCCGCAAAAAAGGACAAGTCCCCAAAAATGGAAGCGTTTTCTTCACCATCTTTCAAACATTCTTGAGTGGTGATAATGAAACACCCTATTTTGGAGAATATCCCAAAGACTTCTTCGACTTCATCATCATCGATGAGTGTCACCGAGGCGGTGCAAACGACGAGAGTAATTGGAGAGCCATCATGGACTATTTTAGTCCTGCGGTTCAGTTGGGATTGACGGCCACTCCAAAACGTGACCAAAACGTAGATACTTATCGGTACTTTGGAAATCCAGTTTACATTTATTCCTTGAAAGATGGAATCAACGACGGTTTCCTTACTCCGTTTAAAGTAAAGCAAATAAGCACCACTATTGATTCCTACAGTTATACTTCTGACGATGTTGTTTTATCGGGGGAAGTAGATGCGTCGCGTGAATATTCCCCCAAAGAAATGAACAGAATCATTGAAATCAAACAACGGGAGGAATACTTGGTGACGGTGTTTATGAATGAAATCAACCAAAACGAAAAAACGCTGGTGTTTTGTGCAACGCAAACGCATGCCAGTATGATTCGTGACTTCATTAACAAGCATGCGAAAGTCAAAAATGTGAATTATTGTCAACGAGTTACAGCCGATGATGGGGAAAATGGGGAAAGCAATTTAAGAGCGTTCCAAGATGACGAAAAAACCATTCCTACGGTGTTGACGACCTCCCAAAAGTTAAGTACCGGCGTCGATGCGCCCCAAGTACGGAATATTGTATTGATGCGAAAGGTCAATTCGATGATCGAATTTAAGCAAATTGTAGGGCGGGGGACGCGATTATCGGATGGAAAGGATTACTTCACCATTTACGATTACTACGGTGCATATAAACACTTCCAAGACCCTGAATGGGATGGGGAGCCATTGGATCCAGAACCGCAGGAGCCGAGAACGCCTCCGCAAGCGTGTCAAACATGCGGTAAAAGACCGTGTGAATGTGCGATTGTAGATCCCGGAGAACCCTGTGAAATTTGCGGTTATACAACATGTAGATGTAATTCTAAGCCCAAAGTAATGGTAAAAGTGAAGTTGTCGGACGGCAAAATCAGGGAGCTTCAGAATATGATTAAAACCACTTTTTGGAGTCCCGATGGCAGACAAATTGATGCGAAGGAATACTTAGAATTGCTTTTTGGAACACTTCCGGACCTGTTTAATAGTGAGGAGCAGTTGAGGCAGTTATGGAGCTTGCCGGATACGCGCAAAAAGCTATTGGATCAATTGGAAGAACGCGGTTTCAGCAGGGCGCAGTTAGCGGAATTTCAGAAGGTGTTAAACGCTCAAGATGCAGACTTGTACGATGTTTTGGCGTATGTAGCTTTTGAATCGAAGATCATCGATCGAGGAATTCGCGCAAAATACGCACGCGAAACCATTTCGGGTTTCTCGGACAAGCAGCAAGAGTTCATCAACTTCGTTTTAAATCAATACGTCAAAGAAGGCGTCGATGAGCTGGACATTGATAAATTATCGGAACTCTTGGAATTAAAATACTTACAAATAGCAGACGCCAAAAAAGAGTTGGGCTCAATAGCGAATATAAGAGAGTCGTTCATAGGCTTTCAGCCTTATTTGTATGAGAGGGTTTGAGTAAATCCGTTATTAAAAGGTGTACACAAATAAATTAATTACATAAGTAAAATGAAAAGCCACTTATTGAATGCTATTTCCAGCAGAAAAATTTAAAGTATTTTAACATTAATTGTTTTTTTGCTTTTATTTAAAAAGGATGGAAACTCTCAATTTTGTAGACCAAGAACTGGAGATGAGTTTTTAATTAAATCCAAGAAGTTGAATTTAAGATCAAGCCCAAGTCTCAACTCATTTGTAAAAATGGAATTAGATCCGGTTTATCATTTGGTGGAGGTTAAAAATGAAGATAGTTTGATTGATAATTTTATTTTGGTTTATGTACTATTTAGTGATTCGTTTTCAAAGGTAAAGCAGGAGTCTATAATTAATAAAATTGATAGCGGTTTTGTTTATTTAAGTTATTTAGAATTGAATGGAGATAGCGAGAGATTTATCTTCAAATCTGTATCCTTAAGCGAAGAAGACGAAGCTGAGGCATTGGAAACAATTCGGATTCAAGACTCACTTTATAATAATAAAATATGTTATTATAATCCTTCGAAAATTGCTTTTGCATACAGAAAATTAGGTGATATTTCGAGTTTCAAAATTGATTATAAGCAAGCAATTGTTTATTATAAAAATTGTATTGAATTATCGACTGAAAAATCAATAGATGAAAGAGTTATATCATTATTCAATCGTGCAAATGCTAAAATTATTTTAAATGATTATTATGGGGCAATTAAGGACTTAAAACAATTACTACTTTATAAATCACAAGTTTTTATTGACCATAATTTACTTGATTGGGGTGTGAAATATGAAAATTATGCTATTCCTACTTATAATTATTTAATTGACTTGGAATCGGTCTATTTAAAATTAATTGTTTGTTATGCTTCAATTAATGAATTTATAACTGCCTTGCAATATGTGGATATTATTTTAAAAAATAACAGTAGTGTCCCGTTAACTTTTTTTTCAATCCTCGTAGTGCCCAATAAAAACAGGCTTTGACAGCGAAAATAAGTTTTTTCGATTTGAATTCACCAAAAATTGTTCATAGACTAGTTTATGAACCAGGGAAAAACTGTGTTTTCGCAATTGATGTCATTGTTGCCTGATTATGAATTCAACAAGTGTGTAGCTCGGTATAACGGCGACTATCGAATCAAGGAATTTACTTGTAAGGAGCATTTTCTGGTAATGTCGTTTGCCCAGTTAACATATCGAGATAGTTTGCGAGACATAGAATCGTGCCTTCAGGCCATGAGCAAAAAACTGTATCACAGCGGCATCAAAAAACCGGTGGCTAGAAATACACTCGCCAAAGCCAATGAGCGCAGAAATTGGCGAATTTATGCGGATTTTGCTCAGGTTCTAATTGCAGAAGCGCGCAAACTTTATGCTCATGAAAACACCTTTCTAAACGACATTAACCACATGGCGTATGCGCTCGATAGTACAACAATTGACCTTTGTTTGCAGATGTTTCCTTGGGCAAAATTCCGTCAAAATAAAGGCGCTGTAAAGATGCATACTCTACTTGACTTGCAGCGATCTATACCCACTTTTATCAAAATCACACCTGGATCTGTTCATGACGTCAATATATTGGATCATATGCCAATAGAAGCAGGTGCTTTTTACATTATGGACATGGGCTACATCGATTATCATCGCCTATATCGCATTCAGCAATTCGGTGGGTTTTTCGTAATTAGGGCCAAAGAAAACATGGCTTTTGATCGGGTTTACAGTCATTCCGTTCATAAAGAACTAGGCATTCAAGTTGATCAAACGATAAAATTTACAAATCAACAATCACAGCTAAAATACCCGGCACACCTGCGTAGAATCAAGTTCTACGATCGAGAAAAAGACAAGGCCTTTATATTTCTGACCAACCACTTTGAGATAGACGCTACGACAATCGCCGGTCTCTATAAGGAACGCTGGAAAATCGAACACTTTTTTCGTTGGATTAAACTGAATCTGAAAATCAAATCGTTTTATGGCACATCTGAGAACGCTATTCACTGCCAAATTTGGATTGCAATTTGCACCTATCTTTTGGTGGCAATAGCTAAGAAAAAGCTGAAATTGGCCAATCTCTCTACAGTTTTTTACAGGTAATTAGTATTTCGATTTTTGAGAAAGAACCTGTAAATCAATTAGTTAGCAACAGTGATTCGCACTTTAAAGATTCCGAATTTTCTAACCAATTGATTCTCTTCTAATTACAACGTGACAGTACTGAATCAAAATAATTATTTTCAGTTTGGCGTTGATTTTCCAATTTTATATTTATATTTGAGTTAGTTATATTATGAATATTAGTAATACTTAATTTATTATCGGTTATTCTTTTTAGATGTCCTCCTGCAACATTTTTCCAGTTTGCACTGGGTGGAATAACAGTTTTTAACTATATAAAAAATCTAGAAGATATGAAAGACATTGGAATTTTTTTGAAAAGGTGGATTGGAGTTAACGCGGACAGACCAAAAGTAGAAAAGTCTAATCAATAATTAATTAGGGACGAACATATTGCAGTTAACTTCTCAGGTTCGATTCCTGACTGTCCACAAATTATAACCCTGATTTTTCAGGGTTATTTTTTTATATATCGATAATGGATAAATCTTATTAAATGTAAGTACCCCTTTTTTAGAACTGGGTTAGATTGGACTTTTCAAGTTTTGATAAAATTCCATACAACCTTGTCTATCAAATCGGCCTGGCAAACTTTGCCGAACAAAAGATGATGGAATTAATTTAAAAAATGCTATTTTTGATTACAAATGAGTCAAACTGTTTTAATCAATTTATCCTAAAATTAGGGAGCGGCACAAGTATTGCTAACTTCGCTTAGTGTTTTTATGACATCCAAAAAGTGACATTTATTATGTATTTAAAGGTTAAACAAAGAGGATAGATAATGGAGAACTCATTTTTTATATATACTGGGAAAAGAGACACCATTCAGATAGAAAGGTTCCACCTTTGTACTTGGGAGTTTAATAACAACAGTTCATTAGTTGAGTTTGGTTTTGAAATATCTAAAGAATCAATAAAAGATGATAGATTGACAATTTCCCTTTTTATTCCATGGGTGGAAAAATCTTGTGAAAGCCAAGATTTGTATGACAAACTAATTGTTGCCGATAATAGTCGATTTATTTTTAATGATTCAATTAGTGCAACTAAATACCTGAAAAATCACACAAATAATTCAGGGGTTATACATACTTTCAACGGGAGAAATGAACTTTGTGTGTTACCTGCAGACATAAAGATTGATGAACATAAAATTGTTTCTGCAACTTTAAATCTTAAAGCATATAAAGAATACAAACAAGAATGCAAACCCAATGTTTATTTTAGATTTTGGATTAAACCCTCTGTACCGTTTATCTCTATGCGAAAAAAGGGTGTAAGTAAATCCACAATTATTTACGATATTAAGGTTAATGAGCGAAGAAATATTCCAGACGACAAAATAGAATATTTTAACGATCAAGAATTTTGTAAGATAAAATACTGCTTTTCATTTAACATCCTTCCAAATAAGTATGACATCGTCTTCTTTGACAGCGCATCACTTAAGAATGTAAGGACTTTGGAATACGAATCTTTTAATAAATATTTGGGAGATAAACGAGTAAAAAAAGATGAACTCATTGTTGTATTCAATAAGAAAGAAGTAAAGGAGTTTGAGAATAAAGAAGTTGCAGAGTCATTTTCTTTCTTTTCTATATATTCAATGGAAAGAATAGGCACTGGACAATTTGCTTTAGCAATACTAATAAACATTATTTGTGGGGTTCTAATATTTATACCTGGGTATCGAAAGACATTTGATCCTGAAATTTCACTTTTAAAAGTTTGGTCAGTGTTACCATCGGAAATTATCATTGCCCTTACTATTGCAGTTGCGTTACTTATTTATTTTATTCTTCCTGTAATTATTTACAAAGTGAAAACGGGCTGGTCTTGGGTGCTAAATAAAATCGGCTTGAAAAGATGAAATGCATATTCTGCAAGAGTGACACTTCAACTTCTAAATCAGTTGAGCATATTATACCAGAAAGTCTGGGAAATAAAAAAAATATACTTCCTAAAGGTGTGGTCTGTGATAATTGCAATAATTACTTTGGAAAAAAAATTGAAAAATATGTCTTAGAGATGCCTTATTTTAAATCGTTAAGAGGAAGGTTAAAGATTGAGAACAAAAAAGGTAAAATTCCTAGAGTTTCAGGATTTACAATAAATAAAGATTTTATTGAAATCGACTTTCTAAAATATGGCGATAACAGAATTGAGGTGATTTATAAAGATGATCAATCGTTAATGTCTTTACTAAGCAGTAATAAACTTTATGTGCCATTAATCCCTGAACCACCTCTAAATAATGTACATGTTTCGAAATTTATCGGTTTAATTGCTTTTGAAGCTCTTGCACAACGTGTTTCATTAATTGAAGATTGGCAGAATGATTTTGTTGATAATAGTAGTTTAGATGAGCTACGTAATTTTGTTAGATTTGGAAAAGGGTATTCGATATGGCCGTACCATATTAGAAGAATTGATGGTGAGAATCAAATAAAGTATTGTAAAGTATCAAATAAGTACTTAGAAACGTTAAATGAATATGATTTTTTAATTCCAGATATTTCGACAATAGAGGGAGAAACCCACAAAGTGGATAATTTATATTTTGTAATGGCAATCATGGGGATTGAATATACGATCAATCTCACTAATGCAGGGCTCAATAGGTACTTTACTTGGTTATCGGAAAATCAAAACAGATCTATTTTACAGATGGAAAAATCCGAGTTCCATTCAAATATAAATTTATGAAAGCTCTTCTAGATACAAATATAATTATACACAGAGAAGCGTCAAAGGTTATTAATCAAGACGTAGGCATTTTATATCGTTGGTTAGATCGTGTAAAATATGTAAAGTGTGTACATTCTTTGACTGTAGCAGAAATTGAAAAACACAAAAATCAGCAAACAGTTGATGCGTTTCAGATAAAGTTGGATAGTTACGAACATATAGAAATTCCTTCACCTTTACAGTCCGATGTAAAGGCTGTATCTGCAAAAATGGACGTTAATGAAAACGATAAAAATGATACGCAACTTTTAAATGAAGTCTTTGTTGGTCGTGTAGATATTTTAATTACCGAAGACAAAAAAATATACAAAAAGGCCGTTGAATTGGGGATTGAAGATAAAGTATTTACAATTGATTCATTCCTTGAAAAAACGTTCGCCGAACATCCAGATTTAGTGGATTACAAAGTTTTAAATGTTCAGAAATTAAAATTTGGCAGATTAAATCTGAGTGATGATTTCTTTTCAAGTTTGAAAGAGGATTATGGCGGCTTTGAAAAATGGTTCATCAAAAAATACGATGAGGAAGCCTATGTTACTGTAAATTCGAACAATGGGTTGCTTTTGTCTTTTTTGTATCTTAAAGTTGAAGATATAGATGAAAAATATGTAGATATAACCCCAGCCTTTTCTTCAAAAAAACGACTAAAAATTGGAACATTTAAAGTTATTAATAATGGTTTTCGATTGGGAGAGCGTTTCATGAAAATCATCTTTGACAATGCTCTAAAAAACAACGTGAACGAGATTTATGTTACTATTTTTGATAAAAGGGACGAACAAAGGAGATTGATAGATTTGTTTGAACAGTGGGGATTCACACTGTGGGGCAAAAAGAATAGTGAGTTGGTTTACGTTAGAGATTTTAGTAAGAAAACCGATGAAACCCATCTTAAATATTTTTATCCATTTATTTCACGAAAAAAAGATAGTTTTATTGTTCCAATTTATCCCGATTATCACACCGAGTTATTACCTGATTCCATTTTGAATACAGAATCACCCGAAGAATTTATTGAAGACTTTCCGCATCGAAACGGAATTAACAAAGTTTATGTTTCTCGTGCATTACCACCACACCCAAAAGTAGGCGACATACTCGTTTTTTATAGGACGGGCGGATACTATAAAAGTGTTATTTCCACAATAGGTGTTGTACAAGATGTAAAATACGATTTCAAAGACGAAGATGATTTCGTTTTGTATTGTAGAAAAAGTAGTGTTTTTCCTGAAGATCAACTGCGTGCGATGTGGCGTTATCAAACAACAAAACCATTTGTACTGAGATTTTTATACATTTATTCGTTCCCACATAGAATAAATATGAAAGATTTGATAGATTTGAAGGTCTTAAGCGGGGTAAATGACGCACCAAGAGGTTTTAAACAAATTACAAAAGAACAATTCAATAATATTTTAAAAGCAACTAAAAGTGATGAGAGTTTTATTGTCGATTAAGCCAGAATATGCCTTCAAAATATTTGACGGTTCAAAAAGATTTGAATTCCGTAAGGTCATATTCAAAAACCCAAATATTAAAACTGTGGTAGTCTATGCATCCTCTCCTGTTCAACAAGTTATAGGTGAATTTGAAATTGAAGATATTTTTAGTTTGAATCCAGAAGCAATCTGGAAAATGACAAAAAAATATTCAGGAATAACAGAAGACTTTTTTTATGAGTATTTCGCTAATAGAGAAATTGCTCATGCAATAAAAATTAAAAGCACTAAAAAGTATAAAAAGCCATTGTCGATTAAGGACGACTTTAATTTAATCCCTCCTCAATCATACGTTTATCTATAACGAAATAGTACGACCTCATACTGTTGGTTCCCAAAATTGGCGGTTCAGTGCTTCGAATGAATTTTAGTGGTAAAAATCTCCAACTTCCGTATCTGACCCCTCTTTGTAAATCAGACAACCGAAGTTAGATTTTCATGATAATTTAGAAGATTCAATCTAAAAAACAAAACCCAGCTATGCTGGGTTTTAGGTTTCTTGCGGAGAGAGAGGGATTCGAACCCCCGGACCTGTTACAGTCAACGGTTTTCAAGACCGCCGCATTCGACCGCTCTGCCATCTCTCCTAACGAGGGTGCAAATATAACTATAAAAAAATTTACTTCAAAAAAATATCACCAAAAATTCGTAAAAATCTAAATTTCGCCGCCGCTATCTGTTTGAGCCAATTCTGACGTGGCAAGACAATTGTCTTTAAATCAAATAATTAAATTCCTCCACACAAGGCGGTACATTCTCACGCACGGCTACCTCAAACCACAACTCTCAAACCACAACTCTCAAACCACCAGCAGCCACACTAACCCAACCTTACTATACCTCCCGACTATTCAACTTGTCACTCAATACCTTGCCCGCTACGCAAACCAATCTCTTGCCCATGTAATCGCCAACCCACTGAATGCCCATCGCGGCGCTGGTAAGGAAAATTTCCCTACAACCGCTCAAGTCCAATTCCGTCAACTCGCGCTCAACCACCTCATAACCGTACGAACGTGCTAAATCCATCACCGTTTTGCGCATTACCCCGTCAACGCAGTATTCCGACAGGGGAGGAGTGACAATGAAGTCCCCCGAAACGCAGAAAATGTTTGCTGAAACCGTTTCGCAAACCCGTCCCATTTCGTTGAAAATGATGCAATCATCCCACTGCTGCTCCTTGGCGTGGATGCCCGCCATCACGTAAATCAAGGAACTGCTGGTTTTTAGGAAACTCAAGAAATTCGAATTTTTACTCAATTCCTTATAATTTCCCAATACCAATCCGCTGTGATTCAATGGATATCCTTCGTAATCCAATTCTAAAATCTCCACCAAAGTGCTGGTGTATTGATTTTTGGGAGTGTAAAATCCATCGGCTTCGCGTAGGAACGAAACACGTACCCGTGCACTTTTTACGCCCGAATTGGCACAAAGTTGTTCAATCTGCTGCTCCAATTGTTCAAAACCACCCTCGGGTGCTTGCATTTTGAGCAACATGAGCGACTTTTGAACGCGCTGTTCGTGGTGATAGCTGTGTTGTAATCGTCCCCCGAAAAAACGCATGGTTTCAAAGAAACCGTCGCCATATCGATGCGCGCGCGACGATGCCGAAAATATCGGATCCTGTGATTTTACGAGATCACCGTTATATAAGTATAATTTTTTCAATGAGTTAAATGGCTTTACTGCCGGCGTTTGATCTCATCGCGAATCTTGGCTGCTCTGCCGTAATCTTCAATGCTAATGGCTTCATCCAACAGGGCCTCGAGTTCGTCGAGGGTGTATAAATCCCAATGATTGGTGTCGTCTGTTTTTCCTTGGGGGATGATTTCCTCTTCTTGCATTCTACCGGGCAATTCAAAATCCATTTCTTCGTCCTCATCGGAATATCCCGCATCATCTAATATGGATTGGGTAACGAAAATGGGACATTTGAATTTCATGGCCATCGCAATGGCATCGGAAGTGCGGGAATCGATTCCAACAGAATCTCCATCCCTCGAAAAATAAATGGTAGAATAAAATATTCCTTCTTCCAAACGTTCAATCACCACTTCGCGAATGCCTACCGAGAAATGCTTCATGGTATTGCGAAACAAATCGTGGGTGAGTGGGCGAGAAGACTGGATGTTTTCCAATTCCATCGCAATGGATTGAGCTTCCACGGCTCCGATAAGAACCGGCAATTGGGTTTTGCTGTTGGGACTGTGCAAAACGAGAGTATACGCACCGTGACTGTGTGCAGGAAGTATGGTTTTTATGAAAACTTCAACCCGTTTGCTCATAATGGTATCCCTAAGTTACAAAAAAAAGTCCGCACGTGGTTACGCGCGGACCGGTTATTTTTCAAATTAATTTTTTAAAGCTTGGATCAACTGGGGTAAAACATCAAATGCATCTCCCACGATTCCGTAATCTGCTGCCTTGAAGAAAGGCGCTTCGGGATCTTTGTTGATGGCAACAATGGTTTTACTGCTGCTCACGCCCGCCAAATGCTGAATGGCTCCAGAAATACCCACAGCAATGTATAAATTCGGCTTAATGGTGATTCCTGTTTGACCTACGTGCTCAGAGTGTGGACGCCAGTCCATGTCGCTCACGGGCTTGGAACAAGCAGTAGCAGCACCCAAAAGGTTAGCCAACTCTTCGATCATGTGCCAGTTTTCAGGGCCTTTCATTCCACGTCCTCCAGAAACCACGATTTCAGCTTCAGTCAATGGAATTTTACCACTTGCTTTTTCTGTTTTAACGATGCTGATTTTGCTGGAATCCATAGCTACGCTGTGTGATTCAACCGCAACAGCAGAACCGCTGTTATTCAATTCAAACGAGTTGGGAGTTAACGCCAACACTTTTACGTCTTTGGTTAAGTTGGTGTAAGCGAATGCTTTACCTGAGAAAACGCCGCGTTTTACAGTGAAACCGTTGCTGGTATCGGGATACGAAATTACGTTGGTTGCCAAAGAAGCATTCAACGAAACCGCCACACGAGGAGCCAAGGATTTACCGGAATAGGTGTTGGAAATAACAACGATTTTCGCGCCTAAATCTGCACACGCTTTAGCAAATGCCGCGCTCATGTTGTCGGCAGTGAATTCGGATGTAGAAGCAATATTTACTACCTTATCCGCTCCGTAGGTTCCCAATTGGTCACTACCGGAAATAGTATTGAACGTAACCGCGATGCAGCTCATACCCATATCAGAAGCTACTTTTTTTCCATAGGAAATTGCTTCAAGGGATGATTTCTTGTACTGTTGGTTATCGATTTCGGCAAAAATAACTACGCTCATATTAAATAACTTTTACTTCGTTTTTAAGAATGTTGATCAATTCAGATGCGTTTTCAGCATCAATTAATTTCACGCCGCGCTTGGGAGCTGGGGTTTCGTAGGATGCGTATACGGTTGCAGCATTTGCAGCGGTTGCTGGCAATACTTGCAAAGGTTTGGTACGTGCCGCCATGATTCCGCGCATGTTGGGGATACGGGGTTCGCACAATTCCTTTTGAGCGGATGCAACAACAGGAGCAGCGCAGGTAACCGTTTCACGTCCTCCATCGATATCGCGAACGAATTCGAAGGTTCCACCGTTGTAATTGATTTCCGTTACAACGTTTACGCTTGGAAGATTCAACATAGCTCCCAACAAACCACAAACAGCGCCGCCGTTGTAGTCGATGGATTCTCTTCCAGTTAAAATTAAATCGTATCCACCGGCAATGGCAGCGATTTGTTCAGCAACAAATTGAGCATCAATCGGATCAGCATCGATACGGATGGCTTCGTTTACGCCCATTGAAAGCGCTTTACGGATACTCGCTTCGGTGTCGGCCAAGCCCACGTGAACCACAGTAACGGTTCCGTTGTTGGCTTCTGCCAATTCCAAGCCACGAGTAATGGCCAATTCGTCGTAAGGATTGATAATGTATTGAACTCCTTGTTTGTTGAACGCCGTGTTATTATCGGTGAAGGTGATTTTGGTGGTGGTGTCAGGAACGACACTCATGCAAACTAGTACTTTCATTCCAAGAGAATTTACTGCAAAAATACAATTTTCTTTGTCATAATGTTCAGTGGATTTCTAAAAGGTTGTAGTTTCGCGTTATGACCCGTTATCACTTCATTGCAATTGGCGGTGCTGTAATGCACAATTTGGCGTTGGAACTTCATGCTTTGGGACATTTTGTTCAGGGAAGCGACGATGAAATATTCGATCCAGCGCGCACGCGATTGGCACAAGTCGGACTGCTACCTGAAGCATTTGGATGGTTTCCAGAGCGGATTGATGCATCTATCGATGCGGTGATTTTGGGGATGCATGCTCGGATTGATAATCCAGAATTGCTCAAGGCCCAAGAATTGGGACTAAAAATTTACAGTTTCCCGGAATTCATTTATCACCACAGTCAAAATAAAACCCGTTTGGTAGTAGCAGGCAGTCACGGAAAAACCACTTCCACGGCCATGTTGATGCATATATTGAAGCAATGTGGAAGGGATTTTGATTATCTCGTGGGATCCTTAATCGATGGCTACGACCGAATGGTGCGTTTATCCGATGCGCCGATTATGGTGATTGAAGGGGATGAGTATTTGACCTCGCCGGTGGATCGCACTCCCAAATTTTGGCATTACAAGCCGCATTACGCCATGATCACCGGTGTAGCTTGGGATCATATCAATGTATTTCCTACGTTTGAAAATTACGTACATCAATTTGAAGAATTCCTGAAAACGGTTGAGAAAAACGTATTCTATTTCGCTGAAGATGAAGTGTTGCAACGGATTTGCAATCGAACTTTTGTTGGGGATGTTGGAGCGCTGGATTCCGATACGATGCTGCCAATCGACTCAAACAGCTCTGCGATTTCGAGGTTGTCGAATACCATGTCTGCCGAACCCTATTCTGCACCTGAGTACACCCACGGAACATCGGGTGTGGTGGTGTTAGGGAAATACCAGTTGCCGTTTTTTGGGAAGCACAACGTAGAGAACGCCGCAGCTGTTGTAAAAATGGCGGAATGTTTGGGCATTTCTGCTCACGATGCTTGGACGGCATTGGAGCAGTTTCCAGGAACGGCAAAGCGTTTGGAAAAACTCAAAGACACTCCCGAAGAAGTCGTGTTTCGCGATTTTGCGCACGCTCCGTCTAAGGTAAAAGCGACCGTTTCTGCGGTTCGAGAACAATATCCCAACCACCGATTTATTGCGGTGTTCGAATTGCATACCTATTCGAGCTTAATGCCGGAATTTATGTCGCAATACGCGGGATGTTTTCAAGGCGCCGATGAAACCTTGGTATTGTTCGATCCGCATGTGTTTGAAATTAAGAAGATGGACGTCCCCAGTAAAGAAACGGTTCGCTCCCGAATCGCAACCGGCGAAGTATTCAACAATGCACATGAATTGTACGAACGGGTTCAGGAGTTGCGTTTAAATGATTTGCGTACACCGGAATCAAACCCACAAGAACAGTACAGCCTAGATGTGAATCAGCATAATCCAGCCGCTAGTGAACACTCCTATAAACCCATTGTTTTGTTGCTGATGTCGAGCGGCAACTTCTGCGGCAAGGTGTTTGTTTGAGGGGATGTAAGGGTATGGTTTATTTCAATAAATTTCAATTTGTGTATGTTTTAAAACGTGTGTATATTTGTTTTTTCGATTATGAAAAAGCGGATAAACATTTCAATTGATGAAGATTTACATGCGAATGCATTGAAGTTGGCCAAAATGCAGAATACCAACTTTAGTTCATTGTTGGAATCATTGATTGAAACGGAAATAAATAAATTGGTACAGTCAAGTTCACTTGATGCAGATAATGCATTTAGATCTGATGATTTAAATGCAATTCAAACTAGCCATATTGAGGGAAATAGTAACTTGAAAACTGAGACTCATTATGTGATGGACAAGAGTTTCGAATACAATCAAGAACAATTTAATGATCAACCTATTCTAAATTCCACTCGGTCAGAAATTGCCTTGCTACAAGAAATTCAACAATTACCAATTGATTTGCAGCAACAGGTTTTCGATTTTGCTCAGTTTCTGAAAAACCAGAAACAACATCCCACAACCAAAAGAATGATGCCGGGAATTTTAAATGGATCGATTGACATACCGGATGATTTTAATGATTCATTAGAGGATTTTAACGAATACATGTTCTAATTTTTTGAAATTCATTTTACAACATCAAAACATGACCTACTTATTTATTTAAATTGAAATTGTCAATAATGCAGGTATTGTTTTTTCAATGATTACCAATTGCTTCAAATAGATATGAAAATTTCAGAATCCTTACAGACTGCTATACAACGCCCAACTCGAATTATGCTTGATACAAGCGTTTTTATGCATTATTTGAATGATGGTAAAAAATTACAAGAGGGTTGGATTGATCTAATTATAAATCCGCAAGTAGAAGTATATGTTTCTACCATTTCATTTTGGGAAATCAGTATTAAAAAATCGCTGAACAAACTTCCCATAAAGCAAAATCTGTTTCAGATAGAAAAGCTCTGTCAAATGAATGAATTCAAATTGATTAACTTTCAACATCAGGCTTTGGAGATTATCGAAAATATCCCTTGGATTCATAGAGATCCATTCGATCGATATTTAATTGCCCAATGTATTTTCAATGATCTAACATTTATCACTCAAGATGCTTTAATTAAACAGTATGCGGAATGTACTGAACTAAGGGTTGTTTAATTAAAAGCTTGAAAGTCAATGGTTTAAATCTGTTGTTTTATTGACACAACCCCGTCTATCACAGCACCAATTCACTATCATTTCAAGAATCCGTAAACTTCTGAAAATAACTTACCGCGATACCCCTTTTTAGCCAGTAAATTTTGGGTGTCGTTGGGGTAGGTGCGGTTGGAAAGAAATATAAAAACCGTTCCAGTTCCTTTGTCGGCAAAGCACCAAATACCCGTAAAACCGGTGTGACCAAAAATTCCAGCAGGCGCCATGTCAAACAAATTCGAACCTTTGATGCTCGAATTCAATGTGTAATTAGGATACCCATTGGGCTTGTCAAATCCCAAACCTCGGTAATTATCGCCTTGTTCAAACGTTTCGGTAAACAGTTCTACGGTACTATTTTTTAAATACCGTTTGCCATCCCATTCTCCGCCGTTCAACAACATTTGCATCAGTTTGGCTAAATCTTCGGCACTGCTAAACAATCCTGCATTGCCCGAAACACCACCCAATAATGCCGCTGTTGGATCGTGAACATATCCCTGAATCAAACCCCGTGGCGATGAGTTGTCGATTTCTGTGGGGGGAATGATGTTTTTCAATGATGTAGTATGCGGATTAAACTGCGTCCGCAACAATCCCATGGGTAAATAATAAACTTGTTTTAAGTAATCATCCAAACCCATTCGAGTCAAATGCTCTACGAACTTACCTAATATTACCGCATTTAAATCGCTGTAAATCATGGCAGGAGGATTCTTTTTATCAAATTCAACCGTGGGTTCTGTTCGCTTGATCATATCCCAAACTACCAACGATAATTGGTTTTGAACCGACCAGTTGTCGCTCAATGGATAATTAAGCGGTTCTTCTTCGTTGTGCAGATGGCGACGGCTACTCGACTGATTTTCCGAATTACTCAAATTGGAATTACTCAAATTGGAATGTGAGCTAACCAATTCCGTTTGGTCAAGGTCCACATTGTTGGGAGATGAAGGCAATAGAATATTACCCATTGAATCCATGCTTAAATTGGGATATTTTTCCAGTAAATCGGAATATTTTGAGTTTTTAAAATTCTTCAAATCACGCATCAAAGGCAAGGTTGCAGGCAACCCAGTTCTGTGCAGCAAAAACTGGTGAATGGGAATGTCGCCCCAAGCTGTTTTTCGAGCTTCTTTCCAGTATTTACCAATGGGTTCATGAAGTTTAATGCGTTTTTGATCGTACAATTTCATGATGGCTAAAGTCATACCCATTGTTTTCGTAACCGATGCAATATCGTATGGGGTATTTCTTGAAACGGAAATTTGAGCATTTTTTAAAGCACTCGTTGTATACGTTCCTTTTGAAATATCCACCATCACTTTACCGTCCTTCAAAACCAAAAGTTCCGCAGTAGGAGTAACTTTTTCCAACATCATGCTGTCCATAATTCGCTCTAAACGCTTTCTCAGGTCTTGTCCTTGGGTTGTGGCTACAGGATGCCATTCTAATGGTTGACTCCATGCGTTAGTGCTAAAATTATTGCCTCTGTGATATTGTGAATTGATGGCAACCGGCAAGGTGCCTTTTACACCAAATTCTCCAAAAACCGCGTCAATTGCAGCTTCTTGGTAGGCCGAACCCGTTTCAAATCCCAAAACGGTAGTTACGGGAACCTCGAGTTTTTGAAGGGCGTAAACATTCCCTACATGAACAAACACAATTTGATCGGTGTAGTTGGTTAACTTTAAGAATTCCAATAAGTTATTGGGAAGTTCACGAGGTTGATTGGAAAACATTTTTTGAGCCCCATTGAACACAATTTTTACCCCTTTTTTCGACTGAACATAATCCAATAGATCTTGGGCATCCGAAAAATGATGTGCCCAAATAATTCCAACCGGAGCGTAATTGCGAATTCGATCCAACAAGGGTTGGGTTATGGTTTTACCAAAGGCAACCAACCAAACCGTATCATTTTGAAACGGCATTAAAGGCAATAAATCCTCATTATTATTTCGAATGCAAATGCTTTGTTGCGCAAAATTGAGCTCGGAACCCGTTTGTTCTAATCCCTGCAATTGAACAAATTCCTGGTAAATGGAATTCATTTTTTCTTCTATTTTTTCGGGGGATAGGGGTGCGAAGCGATTTAATCCCAATTCGTATTTAGCCAATAAAATTCTGCGAACCGACTGAGCAATTTGCAAACTATCTAAAATGCCCAAACGCATGGCTTTATCGGCTGAATCAATGATTTTTTCGATTTGATCGGGGAAGCAAAGTACATCATTGCCGGCTTTAAGCGCCATAATACCCGCTGCAACGGGATGGTAAAACTTACTGATTCCCTTCATATTCATTGCATCGGTGAAAATCAAACCGTTGAATTGGAGTTCTTCACGCAAAATTTCCGTTACAATGGGTCGCGACAAAGAAGCGGGCATATTTGAGGTGGTATCCAATAATGGAATTTTCAAATGCGCTACCATCACCGATTTTACACCATTTTGAATCAGTGCTTCAAACGGAATCAAATCTTTTTGTAAGCTGGTAGGGGTGTGATTCACCACCGGTAAATCTTTGTGAGAATCGACAAACGTGTTGCCATGTCCCGGGAAATGTTTGGCGCATCCCCAAATGCCTTCGGATTCCAAACCTTCGTTAAAAGCAACAGCTAATTTAGAAACGGCCATGGGATTATCACCAAAACTTCGGAAACCTATTACCGGGTTATTGGGATTGGTATTTAGGTCAACTACCGGTGCAAAATTGATGTGTACGCCCAACAATTTCAATTGTTTGGCTTGGTATCTTGCAGATAAATAAGCCAGTTTGGGATTGTTGGAAGCGCCTATGGTCAGAGCATAGGGAAATTTTTCAATATGATCCAAACGCATAGACGGACCCCATTCGGCGTCCATTCCTATCAACAAGGGGATTTTGGCTTGCTGTTGAAGAAAGTTTACGGCATCTATATGGGTTTGAGGCGTTCCTTGAAAGAAGATGACTCCACCTACACCGATGTTTTCAACGGCGTTATGTACAAAAGGATCCATCATTTCATCGCGGGTCCAAGCGGGAATCATGAGCGTTTGAGCTACCATTTTTTTGAAGGTCATGGTTTTCAAGATACTATCTGCCCAGCGCAAAGCTTGCGGGTTGGGGGAGGGTTTCGGAGCGGAAGAATTGTCGGGCGAAAAAGTAATCTTGGAATATCTATTCTCCGAAAGAGTATTCTTGGAATAACCATCGTTCAAAAAAGTATTCTTCGAATTACTGTTCTTCGAAAGAGTAATCCGCGAATTAACATCCCTCGAAAAAACATCCCCCGAAAAAATAAAAGTGAGAAAGGTTATGCACCAAACGATGTAACGCGGTGAAAAAACGATGGAAAAATGGCGAAATGAGGCGAGATATAACTGAAAATTCATGAATTCAATGGGAAAATGAGTGAACCTACAAATTAAGTTAAGGAAAGCGGAATTCAAAAACTACCCACCTTCGTATTTTTTACTAACTTTGATTTTTTAAAAAAATGTAAACCCTGGGGCAACGACGTTTAAAGTTATCGTGTCAATTAATCGCGATAGCCAAAACATCGTGCGCTATGACTATACGAAATGACAGACAAAGAACTCGTGGAAGGCTGTATTCGGGAAGACCGCTACTACCAGCGAATGCTGTGGGAGCGCTATTCCAAAAAGTTGATGGCACTGTGCATGCGTTATTGTCAAAACCAAGAAGAAGCTGAGGATGCATTGATGGAAGCATTTGTTAAAATATACGATCACCTACCGAATTTTAGATTCCAAAGTTCATTAGAAACTTGGATGCGTAGGGTATGCGTTAACATCTCCATCAATAAATTGCGCGCTCGCAAGCAGATTTTTACCGATATATCTGAATCTGAATACGAAATTGGATACGACGATTTTTCTTTCGACCGATTGGGCGTAAATCAACTGATGAAATTGGTACAGTCTTTGCCAGAAGGTTACCGCATGGTTTTTAGTCTTTTTGCTATTGAGGGATATTCTCATAAAGAAATTAGTGAAACACTGGGTATTGATGAGGGAACCAGTCGATCACAGTTGGCAAAAGCGCGAAAAGCTTTGCAAAATATGTTGTACAAGTTAGAAGGAGGTCAAGTATGAATTTTGAGGAAATGGATTCCCTGTTTCAGCGTTTGGGTGAACAAGAAATGGATTACTCTGAGCGTGTGAGTTTTGAGGAAGTGATGAATCGCCGTAAAAAGAAGAAAAGAGCATTCATTTGGTGGAGACGTTCCGTAGCCATTTTAGCTGGATTGAGCTTGGTTGCTGTATCCATATATTTGGTGAAACCCGAGTCCAATTCATTAAGTAATTCGACTTCTAACTCAACTGCATTAGCTGAAAAAAGCTCGCAAAATGCGAATAATCGCGAATCAACTAATTCTCGTAATTCCAATAATTCTAATAAGTCCCAAAATCAGGGTTATTCTGCGTTGAATTGGGATAATACTGCGAATTCAAATTTGAATTCAAATACAAAAGGAAGCAAGGGTTCGACTGTTTCTTCAAATTCCCATTCGGCAAACAGTTCAACTGCAAGCAATTCATCGAATCAAGTTGTTGCAAAACGCAGACAAGTTCGCAATATTTTAGCGGAAGGAATGGCCATTCGCGAAACGTTAATTCGTCCAGAATCTGAACGAGCTCAACAATTCCAGGAGCTGGCAGAAAATCCTTCGGGAACGTCTACTCAAAACAGTAGTAATTTGGCGTCCAATGCTTCAGATTTGCGAGTGGAATCTTCATCAAGTTCTTCTCAGAATCAATCTGAAAACAATAGAGCGTTGGGAAGTAGATCATCGGAAGCCGATTTGGCGAATCGTACATTGGATGCGGAGAACCATCAGTTTGGACAACTTGCTCAATCATCCCCCGAAACCTCTGCCATAGACCAATTTGGTGGAATTACGGATGCCAGTCAGAACTTTGGCTTTGCCTGGTCTAAATACATGTTAAAATCGGCAAGAATGCGTTTTACTCCGATTGATTGGGATAAAACCAACTGGGATTTAGAAGGAATTGAATTTGATATTCCCGAACAACGCATTCGCAATAAATTCCAAAAGTTGCCTTGGTTCTTTGAAGTTTCAGCTATTGCCGCAAGTAATAATACCATTAATTTTGACGAAGACCGTCCTCTAAGTGTATTAGGAACCCAGTATTTAGCTCAATATTCGGCATCGTTCTTGAAGGAATTCAACAATGCAACGATGTGGGGATTGGGAGTTCAATACAGCGAATGGGTGGGTAATGGACAATGGCGCGAGAATGAATTCGTAAAAGTAATGAAGTTAGATACGCAGATTCGCTCCATTACACTTCCTGGAATGCCTAAACGATATTACACCGTTATTGATACAAATTACCAAACGGTTAACAATTCAAGAACCGGTTTGATATCGTATAAGATTGATAAAGTGGCAATTCCGATTTCATATCGTTTCCATGTTCAGTTCATGAAAGTGCCTTTGCAAATTGGAATGCATTTGGCTCCTGGGGTAACAACCGTATCGGAAGGAACGTATTTCACCGAAACTTCTTTCAATTCAATCGATAAAAAACGTCATACAACGATGGATGGAAAGCTATTTGTAGGTCCGATGATTCCTGTAACACGAAACATGACCTTAGTGATTCAGCCTTCATTAATGTATCAATCGTTTGTTAGCGATAGAGGTCAAGTGAACGGAAAGTTCTTTGGTGGCTTAGGTGTAAGCATGATCTGGAAAATCAAATAATTGATTGAAAGTCCGTATTTTTGCAACTTAATTGAATATGAAAAGATTAAGTTTTGCAATCATTCCTGCTTTGGCATTAACAGCATTCGTTGCTGATGGTGATTACCGAGCATTGGAATTGAATTACCGCGATACTTCGGTAGCTCCTCACGACGATTTTTACACCTATGTAAACGGTAAATGGATGGAATCCGCAGTTATTCCAGAAGACCGTGGAAGATGGGGTTCCTTCGATGAATTGGGTAAAAAAGCCGATAGTATGGCGTTGCAAGTACTGTTGGATGCAGTTAATGGTCGTTCCGAGGATTTAAAATTCAGCATCACATCCGATGAAGGTAAAGCGGTAGAGCTTTTTAAATCCGTAATGGACACCAAAAGCAGAAATGAAGAAGGGATAACTCCGGTATTGCCCTACTTGAATGAGATTGAAGCAATTTCAAATAAAAAGCAGTTTCAAAAGTATTTGCTTAAATATCAATTAGCAGGTGAAAGTACATTTTTAGGGTTTTATGTAGGACCCGATTCCAAAAACAGCAATCGCAATGTTTTGAACGTGTATGGTGGTTCTTTGGGATTACCGGATCGCGACTATTACTTGAAAACAGATGAAAAATCTGTAAAACTTCAAGAACAATACCGTGAATTTATGGGTAAGGTTTTTGTTGAATACGGTTGGGGTAAAAATGCAGAAGCAGCGGTTAAAGCGGTGTATGCTATGGAAAGAGAAATGGCGGAAAATCGCATGAGTAAAGTGGAACGCCGCGACCCAAATAAACGTTACAATCCTATTACCTACAAGCAATTGAAGAAAATGCTATCTGCGTTTCCAGTAGATGCAATGTTTAAAAATATGGGGATCAAAGCGGACACCATCATTGTGGGTGATTTGAAATCCATGAAATCAGTGAATGATGTTGTAAAAAAATACTCGGTTGAAGATTTGAAATACTTCCTTTTGTGGAATACCATGCGCGGATCCATGGGAATGTTGAGTGAGAATTTGGAGAAAATGTCGTTCGATTTCTACGGCAAAACATTACGAGGTACTCCAGCTCAAAAATCGTTGAATGAACGTGCTTTGGGTGTAGTGAATGGAACTATGGGAGAAGCTTTGGGTAAATTGTATGTTAAACGTTACTTCCCAGAAGAAGCTAAGAAAGTGGCTAAAGAAATGGTGGATGACGTAATTGCTGCATACCGCATTCGTATCAACAATTTGGATTGGATGAGCGAAGAAACCAAGCGTAAAGCCAACAAGAAATTAGATAAATTGACGGTAAAAATTGGTTATCCCGATAAATGGGAAGATTATTCCACCTTAGAAATCAAGAGTTATGAAAATGGTGGATCGTATTTCCAAAATATGATGAATTCTACCATTTGGGAAACCAAAAAGAACATCGA